>CALWWH010000023.1 GCA_944385195.1 uncultured Oscillospiraceae bacterium
CCAGATTGACCCCCAACAGGGCGCAGCAGAGGCTGACCAGGACGCCGACCACCAGGGCGCGCAGGATGATCTGCAGCAGGAGGGGGTTGGAAAACATCTCAGTAAAGCTCAAAAAAGTCCCTCCCGATGAAGCGGCGACCCACCTCCGAGTGCAGATAGTCAAAGGTGTTGCCATAGAACAGCGGACGGTGGGCCAGGTGCAGGACGTGCTTGGCGTCCTCGGCCACGGCGTTCATATCGTGGCTGATCATGATGATGGTGATGCCGTCCTCGTTGAGGTCACGAATGAGATGATAAAGCTCCTGTGTGACCACAGGGTCGAGACCTGCCACTGGCTCGTCCAGGAGAAGCAGCTTCTGGGTGGCGCACAGGGCCCGAGCCAGCAGGACGCGCTGCTGCTGGCCGCCGGAGAGGTCCTGATAGCAGCGCTTTTCCAGCTGGGAGATGCCCAGCCGCGCCATATTCTCACGGACGGCAAGCTTGTCCGCCTTTCCGAAGAAAAAATGCCTTGTTCGCCGGGCCAGCCGCCCGGAGAGGACGACTTCGTAGCAGCTGGTAGGAAAGTCCCGTTGGATCTGGGTCTGCTGGGGCAGGTAGCCAATCTCGTCCTGCCTGAGCCCATCGCCGAAGGTGATGCTGCCGGCGGCGGGCTTGACGAGTCCCAGCAGTGCCTTCATGAGCGTGGATTTGCCGGAGCCGTTTTCACCCACGATACACAAATAATCCCCCTGCGGGACGGAGAAGCTGATGTCCGAGGCGATGGTACGGCCGTCATAGGCCAGGGACAGGTCAGTACAGGTGATCAGTGCCATGGTTGGCCTCCTTGCTTTGACACGCGGCGCAGGTGCCGTAGAGCAGCGTGCGGTTGGGGTTGACGGTGAAGCCATGGTGCTCTGCTAGGTGGCGATAGAGCCCGGGCAGCTCTGCGCAGTCCATGTGGCTGATGGCGCCGCAGGATTCGCACTTGACCAGGATGCAGGCCCCGCCGTGGTCGGCTCCGCAGTATTTCCAGCAGGCGCCGTTGCGGTCATCGGAGGCCACCCGGTGCACCAGCCCCTGGGTTTCCAGCTTTTCCATCTGGCGGTAGATTGTCGCCAGGCCCATGGGGCTGCCGGCCTCGTCCAGCTGCTCCATCAGCCCCTTGACGGTGACGTAGCCGTCCCGGTGGGAACGGATGCAGCTGAGCAGCGCGGCCAGTTGGCGCGTCTGATAGGTTTTTGCCATCAGGAATCCCTCCTTGCGTTGAAATTGAGAATCAAAATCAAATTCAGTGAAATTATCATAGCGGATTTTTCACCGTTTGTCAATGGGCCGCATTGCGCAGAAACGCGGAATGTGATATGATACTATATAATATGAAGAGCAGGGAGTGGTGGCAATGCGCCCAACCGATATTTTAATCGTATCTGACTTTGATCACACCTTGACCGGCAGCGACCATACGGTGCCGCAGGCCAATCGGGACGCCATTGAGGCTTTTATGGATGCCGGTGGTGCCTTTACCGTGGGAACAGGCCGGGCGAGGGGATTTTTTGCGCCGCAGCTGGGACAGGTTCCGCACAATGCACCGGTGGTACTCTCCAATGGCGCGGCGATATATCATTACGAGACCGACCAGACCCTGTACATGGCACACTTTGGGCAGACGGAGCTGGAACAGATCCCCCGGCTGATGGAGTTCGTGGGCCCGGAGATGCGCATGACGGTGGAAGCGGGATTTCAGGACTATATGCCCGAGGAACTCTGGCGCTGGGGAGACGACCCCGATGGCTGGATGCCCAAATGGTGGCTGGAGAACGCCCACAAGATCGAGCACCTCAATATGCCCCAGCCGCCGAAGCGCATGCCGCTGGCGCAGATTCCGCAGCCCTGGGTGAAGCTGGTTTTTACTGGCGACCAGCCGGGCATCGATGCCCTGGGAGCTTTTGCCGAGTCCGTCGGCCTGTGCGGCATTCACTCACTGCCGGGGATGTATGAGATCCAGCCGGCCGGTGTGGATAAAGGCTCGGGCGCCCGGCGGCTGGCCGAGATGCTGGGCCGCAGGGTGCTGGTCTGCATCGGCGATGCGCCCAACGATACATCCATGCTCAAAGAGGCAGACTATGGCTTTGTGCCTGTGAGCGCGGAACCGGAGATGCTGAAGCTGGGATTTCGCCCCTGCGCCCACATGGACGATGGCGCCGTGGCGGATGTGATTGCGCAGATCATGCAGATGTGCGAATAAATATACATAAATAACATCTTTTATTCAACTTGCCTGTTGACAGGAGAATATTTCCGCCCTATAATAGGAATACATTTTCATTCGGAAGGACGAGATACCAATGACTCAGAAGCATTTGCTCAAGCTGCTGGATCTGACCAGGGACGACATCATCGAAATCCTCAACCTGGCCGATCAGCTGAAATACGACCAGAAGCATGGCCGGCACCACGAAATCCTCAAGGGCAAGACCCTGGCGATGATTTTCACCAAGAACTCCACCCGGACCCGTGTCAGTTTTGAGACCGGTATGTACCAGCTGGGCGGCCACGCGCTGTTCCTCTCCAGCAGCGAGAGCCAAATCGGCCGCGGCGAGCCGGTGCAGGATACCGCTCGCGTGCTCAGCCGCTACTGTGACGGTATCATGATCCGCACCTTTGAGCAGAGCGAGGTCGAGGACCTGGCCAAGTATGGCTCCATCCCTGTTATCAACGGCCTGACAGATTTTTGCCACCCCTGCCAGGTGCTGGCGGATCTGATGACGGTCCGTGAGCACAAGACCGTCCTGGAGGGCCTGAAGATGTGCTACATCGGCGACGGCAACAATATGGCCAACTCTTTGATTGTTGGCGGCCTGAAGGTCGGCATGGAGGTCAGCGTGGCCTGTCCTGAGGGGTATGATCCCGATCCCAAGGTCCTGGCCTTTGCCGAGGCTAACGGTGGGTTCCATCTGTTCCGCGATCCGAAAGATGCGGCCAAGGGCGCCGACGTTGTGTTTACCGATGTGTGGGCCTCCATGGGCCAGGAGTGAGAGCGCGCCGTCCGCGCCAAGGCCTTCGTGGGTTACTGCGTCGATGAGAGCCTGATGGCTCTGACAAGCAAGGACTGCATGGTGCAGCACTGCCTGCCTGCCCACCGGGGCGAAGAGATCAGCGCAGACGTCTTCGAGGCCCATGCGGATGAGATCTTTGACGAGGCGGAGAATCGCCTGCACGCGCAGAAAGCGGTTATGGCGCTGCTGATGAAGTAAATATATCTGTGGGACGTGCGTTTTGCTCGTCCCTTTTTTAATGCTGCCTGGCAGACGCCGTACAGGGAATCTGGAGAGCGCAGAAAGAATCTGAGAAAAAAGCGAGAAAAAAGGCTTGACAAGGCGGGGAAGATGTGGTATTATAAGCAAGCTCCGCTGAGGGGCCTGGAAAAAAGCGCCTGGAAGCTTGAAAAGACTTTTAAAAAAGCACTTGACAAGCGAGAGAAGATGCGATATAATAATCAGGCTCTTGAGAGCGCATGTACCTTGTAAATTAAACAACGAGATCAGCCGAGCAGCTATGAAGAGTAGCTGCGAAGCG
>CALWWH010000024.1 GCA_944385195.1 uncultured Oscillospiraceae bacterium
GAGCTTATCGACGAGGTGCTCTTTACTCGGATGGACTCTGGTCTGCCCATTTCTAACATCGTCATGATGGGCATTGGCGAGCCGCTGGACAACTTTGAGAATGTGCTAAAGTTCCTGGAGCTGGTAAATCATGCTGATGGACTGCATATTGGAATGCGGCATATTTCACTTTCTACCTGCGGATTGGTAGAGAAGATTGACAAACTGGCCGATCTTAGGTTACAATTAACCTTATCAGTATCTCTCCACGCGCCGGATGACTCCACGCGCAATCAGATCATGCCTGTCAACCGCAGCTGCGGCGTGGAGCGGCTGCTGGGCAGCTGCCGGGCATATTTTGAGCGTACCGGCCGCCGCATCTCCTTTGAGTATGCAATGATCGACGGCGTCAACGACTCCGATGAGGCGGCGCGGCTGCTGGCGTCTCATTTGGCAGGCACGGGCAGCCATGTAAATTTGATACCGCTCAACCACGTGGAGGAGAGTCCTCTGAAGCCCAGCCCCCGCAGCCGTGTGCGGCGTTTCCAGAAGATCTTGGAGGCGAAGGGCATCACTGCTACGGTACGCCGTACCCTGGGCAGCGATATCGATGCATCCTGCGGCCAGCTGCGACGCAAGGCAATGCAAGAATAAACCAACGACAAGGGAGGAAGACAAGATGCAGGCATGGGGTATGACCGACACCGGCAACGTCCGGCGGATGAACCAGGACGCCTATCAGATCCTGCTGCTAAAAACCGGCCAGCTGCTGGCGGTCCTGGCAGACGGCATGGGTGGAGCCAAGAGCGGCAATATTGCCAGCACCATGGCCATCGATGTCTTCATCCGTGATGTACAGAAGCACGCCAAGGCCAATATGACTCGGCTGGAGATGGATCGAGTCATGACGGCTGCTGCCGATCAGGCCAACCGGGAGGTCTACGACCGCTCTCGCTTGGCCGAGGAATTTGAGGGCATGGGCACGACCTTGGTCGCTGCTCTGATTCAGCCGCCGGTGGTCTGCGTCATCAACGTGGGCGACAGCCGCTGTTATCACATCGAAAGGGATCGCATCCACCGGGTCTCGGTGGATCACTCTCTGGTGGAGTACATGCTGCGGACCGGTGAGCTCACGGAGGAGGCTGCCCGTACTTATCCTGGGCGGAACTTCATCACCCGCGCCGTAGGAACAGAGCCGGCGGTGCTCTCTGACGTGTTTTTCTGCGAGACTGATACCGGCGATGTGATTTTGCTCTGCTCCGATGGGCTCTCGAATCTGCTCTCAAGCCAGGAGATTTTAGACCAGGTGCGGCGGGCTGAGGATCGCTCTGTCTGCTGTGAGCGTTTGGTGGGTGCTGCCAAGGACCGCGGGGCGCCGGATAATGTGACGGTCGTCCTCGTGTCGCTGAACTGATCTCATACTACGTTATTTGGAGCATGGATATGGACAAATACATAGGCAAGCTGCTGGATGACCGCTATGAGATCCTCGACATCATCGGGGTTGGCGGCATGGCAGTGGTCTATAAGGCAATGTGCCATCGTCTGAATCGATTGGTGGCCATCAAGATACTAAAAGATGAATATTTGCAAGATCAGGAGCTGCGGCAGCGGTTCCGGGCTGAATCTCAGGCGGTCGCGAAGCTGTCCCATGCCAATATTGTTTCGGTCTATGACGTCAGCACCCATGGCGACCTGGACTATATTGTGATGGAGCTGATCGACGGCATAACGCTCAAGAAGCATTTACAGCAGCTGGGGGTTCTGTCCTGGCGCGAAGCGACCCACTTCACCATTCAGATTGCCAAGGCCCTGGAGCATGCCCATAGCCGGGGCGTGATTCACCGGGACATCAAGCCCCACAATATCATGCTGCTGCGGGACGGCAGCGTGAAGGTCGCTGACTTTGGCATCGCCCGGATGGTGGCGGCGCAGAACACGCTCACCCGCGAGGCCCTGGGCTCTGTACACTATATTTCTCCTGAGCAGGCCAAGGGCGCTCGCGTCGATAACCGTGCAGACTTGTACTCTCTAGGGGTTGTGATGTACGAGATGCTCACCGGTGAGCTGCCTTTTCAGGGAGATTCTCCGGTAGCTGTGGCCATACAGCACATCAATGCCACTCCGAGAATGCCCCGGGAGATCAACCCCAACATCCCCATCGGGCTGGAACAGATCACCATGAAGGCCATGTGCGCCAACCTGCCCCAGCGCTACTCCAGCGCTACGCAGATGTTGGAAGATCTAGAAACCTTCCGCGCCAATCCGGAGGTCGTCTTTCCCTACGGCCAGTTTGCCGCAGAGTCGGAGATGGAACCGGAAGTGGAGATGGAAGCCGACGAGTCGGAGACCTATCTTCCGCCGGTGCCTCCTAAGCGCAGTAAAACACCTGCTGTTGCCATCTTGGTGATGGTATTGGTGGTTGTGGGCATAGCGGTCTGGTTTTTAAACCGTTTTCTCTTTTCCGATCTGCTGGGGGAGGAGGAAAAACTCATTGTACCGCCCTTGGTAGGGCAGATGTACGAGGATCTGGACCCGGCAGATTATGCCCAGTTCCGCCTGGAAGTCGCCTCCGTGGAGCCTTCTGCCTATAATGAACCGGGCATTATCCTTCAGCAGGAGCCGGTGGCCGGGGAATCCGTCCGAGAGAGCCAGAACGTGATCTACTTGACCATTAGCGGTGAGGTACACACTGAACCCATGCCAAATGTGGTCAATATGAGCAGTACAGAGGCGAAAAATGAACTTCATGCCCTGGGGCTGAATCTAACCATCGATACAAAGACCGAGTTTTCCGAATTTGTGGAAGGCCAGGTCATTCGCAGCTTTCCGGAGGCGGGAAGCAGTCTGCGCGAGGGGGATACAGTGACGCTGTACATCTCCTTAGGCCAGCAGGCTACCATGACGACGGTTCCCTATCTGATTGGCCACACGCTGGAAGACGCCAATGCCATGCTGCAGGAGGCAGGGTTGGAGCCAGGACTGGTGCACGAAGAGAACTCAGACCAGCCCGCGGGCGAGGTCGTTGCGCAGAGCATTGATGGAGGTCAGACCGTTCGCAGCGGAGAGCGTATTACACTGACCGTTTCCAAAGGAAAGCCCATTGAGCCGCCTACTACGGATACGGATGAGAAACCTGGAGAGGC
>CALWWH010000025.1 GCA_944385195.1 uncultured Oscillospiraceae bacterium
CCTGTTCCGCTGCCCCTCACATTGGACCAGGAGCCGGCCTGTGCGGTGCTGCGTCTGCTGCCCGACGGCGGCTTCCTGGCGAAGATTTCGGAAAAGGAGGACCTGACCGTCCGTCCGCGGAAAGTCGTCCGGCCCGCGGCTCTGGCCTGCTGCGGCCCGGAGGGGAATATCCGCTGGGTCCGCACCAACGACCGGGGCTATGTGGTCCATGTGGATGAGCGGGGGATTTATACCAGGGCCTATCCGTCGAAGGACGCCCCTGCCCGGGTTGTTCTGCTGGACCTGGATGGGCAGGAGACAGCGGAATACCGCCTGCCTTCTACCCTGAACCGTGAAACGTTCTGCATATTGGGCGGAAAGCCCTATCTGCTGCTGGACGGAGGCTATGAAAAGAACGGGACGCTGTACCGCCTGACGCCGGACCTGGAGGAGAACGGCGGCCTGCCGGTCCCCTATATGTCCAGCTTCGCCCTGTCGCCGGACGGCTCGCTGCTGTATGCGGCGGGCTTCCAGTCCGGTCTTGCGGTGATGGACGCCGCTGCGTTCCAGGTGCGCGGGGAGCTGCGGCGCAGGGAGAGCTTTCACTCCCCCATTGCAGACGGGCAAAACCGCCTGTGGGTGGGGAACGGGGGATATGTTGAGTGCTATACCCCGGAGCTGGAGCTGATCTCCCGCCACCGCCTGGCAGGCGAGATATCCAGAGTCTGGCCCGGCCCGGAGGGCTCGGTGTGCGTGATGACCTATCAGCGCAGCAAAGGACATGTCCGCGTCTACCGGCTTGGCTGAGCCGGAAAAGGGCCCGCCCGGGTGATAGTTCATCTGCATTGATCAAGAATATAGAAGAAAAGCCTTGAAGCCATTGGGCTTCAAGGCTTTTTCTATGTAAAATATCTGCTTGCCGCACCTTGTTTGGATAAGAAATCAGATTCCTGCCTCATTCGGCTTGAAATGGAAATAACTTTTGCGCCATGCGTATAAATTCCTGGCTGCTTGCGGAGAGGCGTTTTGCTGATAAGTAATTGATCCCCAGCGTTCTGTACTGAGATTTCGGCTGATAGGCAATTTCAATAATAAATAGCTTTTTCCACTGCTTTTGGTCTAATAGGACTTCACACTGGTCTTTCAAAGAATTAGAAAGAAACATGATGCCGAATCCCGAAAGGCATAGGGATAGACGCGTCAGGATGCTGGAGGTTTCGATTACAATATTGGGGACAATCCCCGCGTTCTGGCAGCAAAATTCAAATACCTGTTTCAGCCAGGTTACCTGTTTGCTTGCCAAGAAAGGACAGTTTTGAAAATGCGAAATGGGCAGGATTAGGCTTGATAGAATTTCCTCCCGGGCGGAGGGGGTGAAATATCGATCTAAAATGTAATACGGGATCAAAAGATAATAGCGCTCGGAGATAAGGGGAATAAACGTGATGTGGCTTGACTCAATTTTATACCCATAGGCTAAATCAATCGCTTCATTATTCAATGAGGTATTAAAGCTGTCGTCCAAAAATTCTGTTATTTTAATTTTCATTTCGGGATGCTGTGCACGCAGCTTTGGGAGGAGGCTTTGAATCAGCAGCGTTCCGCGATTGGCCAAAATGCCAACGTTGATGTTATGGGGACCTGACTCTTTCAGGGCCTGAAGTTCTCGAAACGTATTTTCTTTTAATGAGAGCATAGACCTGGCCCGTTCTAATAATTGCGAACCTGCAAAGGTCAGCGTGAGCGGGGTGGACCTGTTAAACAATTTCACCTGAAAGTCTTCTTCTAATTTGAGGATGTGCGCACTGAGGGACTGCTGGGAAATGTAGAGCTTTTTTGCTGCACTGGTAAAGCTGAGCTCTTCGGCAGCAGCCACAAAATATTCCAAATCTAAAAAGTTTATAGGAATCACCCCTGCCTGCAAAGTGAAACGTTTCATAAGTCAATGAAGCAATGGTTCTGCGTGAATATATAGACATTATAGCAATAGAAGGGGGTGTTATCAATCATAATTAAAAGGCCGCTGCTTTGCGTGAAAAAATATGGATTTTTAACGGATATCACAGGGTTTTCCCTGTGGATATCCGTTAAAAACTGTTTGTATAGGTGTGAGAATGCCTATATAATTGGGACATAGCCATAAAAATTTTATGAAATTTCCAGTGAAATGGGGGAGGATGCAGTGTGCATAAAATAGAACAAATTATTGAAACGGATGTTTTGGCAATCGGCGGATCGGGGGCCGCAGTTACGGCAGCGTATTACGCGTCGAAACAGGGCGTCAAAGCCCTGCTGGTGTCCAAAGGGAAGGCTGGGATGAGCGGGAATGCCATCATGGCCGGAGGCGGCTGCGGCATTGATGGGGAAAGCGGCAGTCAGATCCTTGGGATCGGCTCAGCAGATGCAGGATTTACGAAAAAAAAGCTGTTTGACTGTCTTGTAAAGGAATCTTTTTATCTTGCCGAACAGAATATCGTGCAGCAGTACGTAGACGATTCCCCCATTGTATTAAAAGACTATTTGTCGTGGGCCGACCGGGCGGGAAGCAAGTTTATGCCCATACAGCCCTGCGGCTGGCAGGCATCTGGAGCGCATTTTGTCAAACCGCTTCAGCAGGCGCTGAAGGAGAATCCGGAAATAAGGGTAATAGAAGATACGGCAATCGTTGAATTATTAAAAACGGATGATCGGGTAACTGGGGCCATCGGCATAAATATTTATAGCGGACAGCTGATACAAATAAACGCAAAGGCTGTCGTGATAGCCACAGGCGGTTATCAGCCGCTTTCCCTGAAAAATACAGTCAGTGACATGACGGGGGACGGACCTGCAATGGCCTATCGTGCCGGAGCAACCCTGTCTGATATGGAATTTATGCTGGCGTTTCCCACTGCGCTTGTCCCGGAGGATATGCGCGGGTCCATTTATCCCTATTTGTTCCGGCGTGTTCCCCACCGGCTCATGGACAAAAATGGAGATGAAATTGAGCTTGACCCGGACGCTAAAAAATTGTCCACAGAAAGCAAGCTGAATAAGCTAGTAAACTGTTTTTATATGGGACGTGCAATAGACAAAGGCCTGGGAGGGCCGCATGGCGGGGCGTTCTGGGATTATTCTATTGCAACGCAGGAAGAAAAGAGAACTGCGCTGGACCAATTTTATAAGCGTTTTTCCCTGTGGCATAGGTATGGCTACTATAAAGGTGAAAGTTTGCAGCGCGTAGATAATATGATTATGAATAACGAGCCTTTGGAGGTGGGACTGGGCGTGGAATATTCCATGGGCGGTATTGTCGTCAACGAGAATATGGAAACCGGCGTAGATGGACTGTTTGCAGCAGGAGAGGCGACTACCGGCACATTTGGGGCATGCCGCGTTGGCGATGGGCTGATCGAGATGCTGTGCCAGGGGATGAAGGCGGGCGTAATGGCGGCCGGATACTGTAAATCCCACAGCCTGGCCGCCCCAGATGCTGGACAGGCGGAGCGGGCTGAGCGGAAGCTTTTGCGTTATTTTGACAACACAGAAGGAATTGAGGCCATTGATTTGTACCGCGGCATTGAGGAAGCCTGCGATATTGGGCTGAATGTCATCCGAAGCGAATCAAAAATTTCTGAAACACTCTCCAGATTAAACAAATTGAAAGACTTGTCCCAAAATATTGTTTTGAACGAGAAAAGCCGTCAATACAACCTTGAATGGATGCGAGCAATCCAAGCGGAAAATATGCTGATATGCTGTGAAGCTGCGGCACGTGCGGCGCTGGAGCGGAAGGAAAGCCGGGGCTGTCACATGCGGTCGGACTATGAAGAGGTGAATCACGATCACTATCTCCACCATTATGACTTTAAACTTAGAGATGGCGAGATGGCTATGACAATCCGCAAGCCGACCGTAACGAAAATGCCGCTGCCTGCCGGGAAAAAAGAAAACGTAATTCGCTACTTCACAGATCCGGCTCTGGAATATAACAGGGCCTTTAAGGTCAACTTCAGCTGAAAGGAGACAGGATTTTGAAAGTAAAAATATCTCGCTTCAATCCGGAAGAACAGCGCGCCTGGGTTCAAGAATATGAGGTCGACACCTCTGCGTGCAGTATGACGGTCATGGATGTGCTGGAGTATATTGGGAATTATCTGGATCATTCACTGGCTTATTACAAACACAGCGTTTGCAATCATGGAATTTGCGGACGGTGTTCCGTGCGCGTGAATGGAAAAACCAAATTAGCGTGTATCGAGCGGGTGGACGGGTATGAAAGCTTAGAGCTGGAGCCTGCCTCCAACCGCAAGGTCGTCCGCGATTTGGTTGTCCTGTAGGGAAAGGGGATGAATGGAAGGTCTATTAGATCTGGGCAGACAATTATTTTAAAAATATGTTTGAGGAGGACTATAAAATGAAGCGTTTGTTTACTCTCATGCTAAGCGCGGCCATGCTCTTATCCCTTGCAGCCTGCTCATCGGGGACGCAGCCGGCAGACAAAAGCGATCAAAGCGACAGCAGCTCTGAAGCTGCCGGCACAGAGAGCTCCTGGGCGCCCGATGGCGCCGTGACCTTGTATTGTCCATACGGCGCCGGCGGAGCAACCGACCTGTCCCTGCGGTGCCTGGCAGAAATTCTGTCGGATCAAACGGGAGCGAGCGTCAATGTTCTGAACCGCACAGGCGGGGGCGGCGTGGTAGGCACAACAGAGTTTATGCTGGCAGAGCCGGACGGGTACACCCTGGCCATGAGCTGCAACTCATTTTTCAGTACACAGCCGTTTTTGAATTCTGTGGAATATACAGTTGATGACTTTACCCTCTTTGTTGGGCTAAATAAGGAACCCAATGTTTTAGTCGTACGCAGCGATGCGCCATACACCACGCTGGAGGAATTTGTAACCTACTACAAGGAGCATCCCGATGAAACTATTTTGTACGGCCACTCTGGAAACGGCGGCATTGGGCATCTGACCCAAACCTTCTTTTTAGAAAAAGCAGGGCTTGAAAATTATGAAAGTGTTCCATATGCCTCCGGGCAAGAGGGGGTTACAGCGCTTTTAGGCGGACATGTGACCATGGCCACCACAAATTTGGTGGAGTCCGCCGCCCTTTTGGAGTCGGGACAAATCCGGCCCCTGTGTGTGATTGACTCTGAGCGGCTGCCCGTTGAGGAATATAAGGACCTTCCCACCATGGAAGAATGCGGGTATGATGTCACACTGTCTATCTGGAAGTTTTTGGCCCTGCCAGCGGGGACGCCGGACGAGATTGTCTCGTATTGGTATGACCAAGTTATGAAAGCTTACGAGGACGAGCGCTGGATTTCGTTCTGCGAGGACTATAATCTCATCAGCAATAAAGAGCTGACAGAAGAGACAATTCTGGAGGCACTGATTCCCGAGATTGAGGAGACTCACGAAATGCTGATCGATGCCGGACTGGCAATCAACTGAGCCGTTCAATCCAGATTCAAAGAAATATCGTTGAGGAGTTCAGGATGGTATGTACAGGAATATGTTGGTCTGTACATCCCATCTTTGCTCTGAACGGTTTCATATCTATCTATGAAAGGGGATATGGGTATGAGCAAAATAACAAAGGACAAAATTACAGGAATTGCGTCTATCCTGTTTGGCTTGTCCCTTCTTATTTACTTTATTCCTTATTGGGTCGTCACCACCGACCAGCTGAACCATACAAATCCGGACACCTTTCCAAAATTTATTGCCGTCGCCCTGATTGTTCTCGGCGCGGTATTGCTGATACAGGCATTTATGACGCAGCATCGTGAACGCAAGGACAATTCTGCGCAGGGCGATGTATCCGCAAAAAGTTCTTCCTCCTTCAGCTGGAAAACATTTGTCCGCAGTGATACATATTGCATCTTGGCAACTGCCCTGACAATTTTGCTCTTTGATATACTGCTTGGCCGGGTAGGGTATCTTTGGACGGGATGTATCTGCAGTGTATTCCTTTTGGCCGCATTCCGCTCTAAAAAGTGGTACCACTATGTCATTGTAATCGCGTTTACCTTTCTGCTCTACTATATATTTGCTGAAATACTGCTGGTCAAAATGCCGTAAAGGGGGGATGTATGATGTTGGAAATGCTGGGGTCCATTATCAGCTCGCTGTTTTCGTTAGACTGCCTGCTGTTTATCAATCTTGGCCTGTTTGCCGGAATTATCATTGGCGCGCTGCCGGGGCTGACGGCAACGCTGGGCGTCGCCCTTCTGATGCCCATGACATTTGGGATGGACATGATCTCCGGCATTGTGTTGCTGCTGGGCGTTTACTGCGGCGGCATCTATGGCGGGTCGATTACGGCCATTCTAATCAAAACGCCGGGCACCCCCGCGTCGGCAGCAACTGCTATGGACGGATACCCGCTTGCGCAGCAGGGAAAAGCGGGTGTCGCGCTTGATGTGGCACTGAAGGCATCCGTGTTCGGCGGATTGTTCAGCGCCCTTGTCCTTCTGGTTGCAGCGCCGCAGGTTGCAAATTTTGCACTTACATTTTCGGCTGTGGAATATTTTTCATTGGCACTTTTTGGACTGACGATTATCTCCAGCATCAGCGGGAACAACCAGATCAAGGGCTTGATTGCAGGTATGCTCGGGCTGCTGGTTTCCTGTATTGGAACAGATCCCATCAACGGCACAAGCAGATTCATATTCCAGGTACAGCTGCTCAGCGGCGTCGACGTGATTCCCGCTATGATTGGGCTGTTTGCAATTACGGAAATTATCAGCAAGTCAACCTCGGTCTACCGCAGCGAGGGGGAGGTCCAAAAATTTTCCAACAAGGGGATTTCAACGAAAGAGTTTTGGAGCATGTGGCCAAACCTTCTCCGCTCCAGCGCGATTGGCACCTTTATTGGCGCCGTGCCGGGGACTGGAGCAACCACGTCATCGTTTCTTGCCTATAACGAGGCGAAGCGTGCATCCAAGCACAAGGAAATGTTTGGAAAGGGAAGCTTGGAGGGCATTGCGGCCTCCGAATCAGCCAATAACGGTGTAACAGGGGCAACCCTCATCCCGCTGCTGACATTGGGCATTCCGGGGGACACCGTAACTGCTATTTTGCTGGGCGCCTTTATGATGCAGGGAATTACCCCTGGGCCGCTGCTGATCTCCACGCATCCTGAGACAATTTACACAATTATGCTCAGCCTGATCCTGGTCAATCTCTTTATGCTGCTGCAGGGCAAGTTTTTTGTTCGGATCTTTGCCAACGTTACGAAGATTCCCGTCGTACTGCTCATTCCGCTGCTGGTCAATTTGTGCATGCTGGGCTCTTACGCCTGCAACAACAGCTTGTTCGATGTCAAACTGGCGATTATTTTCGGCATACTCGGTTTCGTGATGATTCTGCTGGATATTCCCTTGACGCCGATGGTCATAGCCATGGTCCTGGGTGATATTGCAGAGAGCAATATGCGGCGCGGCGTTGCCATGTCCAGCGGTGACTATTCTATCTTCTTCACCCGCCCGGTATCGCTGTTCTTTATCCTGATCGCCGCCCTGTCACTCCTGTATCCGACGATCAAATATTTCGTGAGACGCTACCGGGCCGGAAAAAATTCGTCAGGCTTGGAGGGGTGACTGCTGCTGTATGAACCAGATGATAGAAGAATTTTTAAACCAAAATCGTGGGGAGATTGAGGCCCTTGCGCACGAAATTTTTGACTATGCCGAAATAGCGGAGCAGGAGGTAAAATCCTCTTGTGCGGTTGCCCGCTTCTTGGAAAGACAAGGATTCCAAGTGACAAAAGGGATTGGAGGAATGCCGACTGCAATTCGGGCGCAGTGGGGAAACGGGCGCCCGATGATTGGATTTTTGGGAGAATACGATGCCTTACCCGAACTGAATCAGCCGGCGAAACCATACTACTGCGGGGATCCATCCCGGAACGGCCATGGCTGCGGGCATAATTTGCTGGGGGTCGGGAGCGCCGCCGCTGCCGCAGCCCTGGCCGCCGCCATGAAGCTGCAGCAAATAAATGGCACTGTCCTATACTACGGCTGTCCAGCGGAGGAGATCTTAAAAGGCAAAGTTGTCATGCTGAAAAATGGCTGCTTTCAAGAGCTGGATGCAGCCATTACCTGGCATCCGGGGATGGAAAACCGATGCGGTGAGCTGTCCTATTTGGCGATGGACTCGATTCAATTCTTTTTCGAGGGGCAGGCCGCCCATGCATCTGCGGCGCCGTTTAAAGGGCGAAGCGCGCTGGACGCCTGCGAGCTGATGAATGTGGGGTCAAATTATCTGCGGGAACATGTGACAGATGATGTGAGGATTCATTATTCGTATCTTCCCAACAGCCTCAAGCCCAATATAGTCCCGGCCGCGGCGGGCGTTTGGTATTTCATTCGCGCCCGCAGGCGGGATACGGTGAATGATGTCACCAAGCGCGTCATGGATATTGCAAAAGGGGCCGCACTGATGACGTCTACGCAGGTCAGATGGGAGTTTTTATCGCGCGGATACGAGACCCTGATTAATTTCAGGCTTTGCAGGTTGATGCACGATGTGATGACGGAACTTGGACATCCGGGGTTCCATACGCGCGAGATAGAATTTGCAAGGGCGTTAGTAAATGATCCTGTGGAGAAAAAAGACGAAGACGTTTTGGATACTGCATTTGATGAGCCGTCCGGACAGGCAGTATACATGACGGGCTCCACCGATGTATCGGATGTAAGTCAAGTCACCCCCACCGTCAGCATCCGGATTGCCTGCGGCCCCAAGAACATAGCCCTTCACAGCTGGCAGTATACCGCCTGTTCCGATTCTGACATTGGAAGGAAGGGGATGCTGTTTGCCGCCCATATCATGGCAGAGGGCGGATGGAGGCTGATGACGGATTCGGAGCTATTGAATCAAGTGCAAAAGGAATTCAGAGAAAACGCTTCGGAGTTTAAAAATCTGATGTAGGCAGGAGCGGTACTATGAAGAACGTAATCTGCGAGATAGAGCATCATGCAGTACTTTATGGCCTTTTTGCGCGGGAAGCTGCCCAAGCGGGAATAAGGGGCAGGTGTACATTGGGAAAAGCGACCGCACAGTACGGGCGGGAAAGAGGCCGGCGCATGGCGGCATATGCCGCGGCCGAGGGAATTGAACCGTCGATGCCGGCCTACAGCCTGTTTAAAGAATGGCGTCCGCCCAGGCCCGGGATGATGGCTGCCGGTGAAGCAATCAGCACGCCCGAGTATGCTACGTCTGTCTGCCGCTGTGAGTGGGTGGAGACCTGGAAAAAATATGGCCTGCTGGAATATGGCAAGACGTACTGTCTATATGTAGACAAAAATTTGGTGAAGGGGTTTCAGCCCGAGCTGGAGCTGGACATTCCTGCGCTGCAGTCTTTGGGAGATCCGTGCTGTATCTTTAATTGGGGCTATGAAAAAAATGACAGCATCGCACAGTGGCAGCAGCAGAAGCAAGCCGAGATCGGAGAAAAATATGTCCGTGACTTTAATTTTCACACAGCGCATTTATATGGAACGATGTGCAGGATCTTTCAGGAGGAGCTGAAAGAACAGGGAGTCGAAATTTGCAGCCGTGCTGCAGAAGAATTTGCCTCCATATTTGGTCCAGACTATCTGACAGAGATTCAGCAAATTGCAAAAGACAACCAGTGGTTTATGGGCTAGAAGACGTACTGCCGCTGGAATCCACATCATGAAAGAAAAGGTGCCGAATTGTGCGGATAACCTTATAATAGCCTTCATCTTAGGGGGAAAAACACTTGGAACGGAACAGTAAAATATATCAAACCTACATCCAAATTTTAAAGCGCGAACTGATTCCGGCCGCCGGCTGTACGGAACCAATTGCGATTGCATACTGTGCAGCGGTTGCCAGGTCTGTGCTTGGATGTATTCCGAATCGGATTCATGTACAGGCAAGCGGCAATATCATCAAAAATGTAAAAAGCGTAATTGTTCCAAACACCGGCGGCCTGCGGGGGATAGAGGCAGCGGCGGCCATTGGCGTACTTGCTGGGGATGAGCATGCACAGCTGGAAGTGCTCTCCCACGTATCAGACGAGGACAGAAGCAGACTGCCGGAGTTCCTTCAAACAGCAGAAATAACGGTCAGCGAGGCCCGGTCTGAACACGTTTTGGATATTACCGTTGACGTGATGCTTGGGGAGGAAAAAGTCCGGGTCAGGTCCGTTGAGGAACACACCAATATTGTGCTGATTGAAAAAAATGGTCAAGTTCTGCTGCAAAAAAAGGCGGACACACAAGCTGACAAAGAGCTGCCTGACTATGATCTCCTGAACGTGGAACAGATTTATGAATTTGCAGAGACCTGTCATTTGGAAGATGTGGAATCCATCTTGAAATGCCAAATTTCTTATAACGAAGCAATATCAAATGAGGGGCTGCAAAAAAATTACGGGGCCAATATAGGCAAAACCATTCTGACCACCTATGATGCAGAGGATGTCCGCGTCAGAGCGCGGGCGCGGGCAGCTGCCGGGTCAGACGCCAGAATGGGGGGGTGTGAATTGCCTGTCGTCATCAATTCCGGGAGCGGAAATCAGGGGCTGACCGCCTCGCTGCCTGTGATTGAATATGCGAAGCACCTGAATTCTCCCCGGGAAAAATTGTACCGCGCCTTACTGGTCTCCAACCTGGTCACGCTGCATGAAAAAAGCGGGATTGGCCGATTGTCCGCCTATTGCGGAGCAATCAGTGCCGGAGCGGGAGCTGGGGCGGGCATTGCTTATTTAAATGGGGGAAATTACGATGCCATCGCGCATACCATCGTCAATACCTTGGCGATTGCGTCTGGAGTTGTCTGTGACGGAGCAAAGCCCTCTTGTGCCGCAAAAATTGCCGTGGCCGTAGATGCAGGAATTTTGGGGTATGAAATGTACCGAAATGGACAGCAATTTTTGGCAGGTGAAGGGCTGGTCCTCAAGGGGGTGGAAAATACCATTCGGAACATCAGCAGACTGGGCAGGGTCGGCATGAAAGAAACCGACCATGAAATCATTCAGATGATGATAGAGTGATTGCCCTTCGGCGGGAATGTGGCCTGAGATATGTAAAACATTCATGCTGGAAAGGGGGATTTTCGCACAGCAATCCAAAGAAAGGCAAAACAAAAAGCGACTTGTTTTCACAAGTCGCTTTTTGTTTTGGTGGAGACAACAGAACTCGAATCTGTGACCTTCCGCGTGTGAGGCGGACGCTCTACCGGCTGAGCTATGCCTCCATATAGAAACGGCTGAAAAAAAGGTGGTGACCCGGACGGGACTCGAACCCGTGTTGCCGCCGTGAAAGGGCGGAGTCTTAACCGCTTGACCACCGGGCCGTTTTATATGAAAACGGACGCTGTCCGTCTTTTGTATGGTAGCGGCACCTGGATTTGAACCGGGGACACTGCGGGTATGAACCGCATGCTCTAGCCAACTGAGCTATGCCGCCATGTTTACCCCTTACGCAGGGCAAGAGTTAGTATATCCGATTTGCCAGCCTTTGTCAACAGAAATTTTTATTTTTTCCTCTCTTTTTTCCGGAGCGGGCCGGGGGCTCTTCCCCCGGCCTACCACAGCAGGACGGACAGGGCAAACGCGATTCCGGCCGGTGCCAGAGCGGACCAGTGGAACGGGCTCTCCATCAGTCCGCGGAGCAGCAGAATGACAGCCGCGAACCGCAGCAGCCAGGGCAAAACAGCCATCACGATGGCAAATGGGATGCTGAACAGCAGCAGGACGATGAAAATCACCGGGATCAGGAAAAGGCACAGCAGGGAAAGCGTTAAGAGTTTGATCATAAGGGGTCCCTCCTTGTGTTTTACAGCGCTATCCTACCACACGATTCTGAAAGGCTCCCCTATATCCGCATTAAAAAAAGATAAAAAATGGAGGCGGTCTTGCAGACCGCCTCCGGTGCGCCTTATTTAAAGTACTCCGCACCCGACTCAAACAGGGGCTGGTGCTTGTTGCCGGGGATGTTGACCCCCACGAAGGGGCCCCGGCGCTCCAGGTGGCCCATCTTGCCGAAGACCCGGCCGTCGGGGGAGAAGATGCCCTCGATGGC
>CALWWH010000026.1 GCA_944385195.1 uncultured Oscillospiraceae bacterium
GACTTTGTGATATATTTAACATGTCCTTCGGAGGAGCAAATAAAAACCGGCTCCCCGCTACCCAAGAGATTCAGAGACAGGGCAGATTGAGAAAGGCAATAAAAAATGGAGGGAACTATTATGTCTAAGGAAATCGTACTCGTAGGCGCTTGCCGTACCGCCATCGGTAAGATGGGCGGCGCGCTTTCCACCGTCCCCGCCGAACAGCTGGGCGCGAGCGTGGTGAAGGAAGCGATGAACCGCGCCGGTATCGCCCCCGAGCAGATTGACGAAGTGCTTTTCGGCAATGTGCTCACCGCAGCGATGGGCCAGAATCCTGCGCGTCAGGCGGCTGTCCATGCGGGCATTCCCTACAGCGTGCCTGCGCTGACCCTGAACAACGTCTGCGGCAGCGGCCTCAAGACGGTCAACATGGCAGCGGCGCTGATCGAAGCCGGTGAGGCGGAGATCGTGATGGCCGGCGGTATGGAGAATATGTCGATGGCCCCCTATGCGCTGACCAAGGCGCGGTTTGGCTATCGGATGAACAACTCCACTCTGGTTGATACGATGGTCAACGATGCGCTGTGGGATGTTTTCAACAACTATCATATGGGCATCACCGCCGAGAACGTGGCGGAGGAATATGGCATCACCCGCGAGATGCAGGATGAGTTCGCCGCCTGGAGCCAGCAGAAATGCGAAGCTGCCCGCAAGGCCGGCAAGTTCGACGCCGAGATCGTGGGCGTGCCCGTCAAGCTGAAGAAGGAGACCGTCGTCGTCGATAAGGACGAGGGCCCGCGTGACGGCGTCACCAAGGAGAGCATCTCCAAGCTGCGCCCGGCATTCCGTTCGGACGGCACCGTGACCGCTGCGAATGCTTCCGGCATCAACGACGGCGCTGCTGCAATCATCGTGATGAGCGCGGATAAGGCCAAAGAGCTCGGCGTCAAGCCGATGGCCCGCTGGGTTGGCGGCGCTTCTGCCGGCGTGGATCCCGCGGTGATGGGTGTCGGCCCCGCAAGCTCCACCAAGAAGCTGTTTGACAAGACCGGTCTGCGGATGAACCAGATGGATCTGATCGAGGCCAACGAGGCATTTGCCGCCCAGAGCCTTGCCGTGGGCAAGCTGCTCAACTGGGATCCCGAGAAGGTCAACGTCAACGGCGGCGCGATTGCGCTGGGCCACCCGGTCGGTGCTTCCGGCTGCCGGATTCTGGTCACCCTGCTGTACGAGATGCAGCGCCGCGGCTCCAAGTACGGCCTTGCTACCCTCTGCGTGGGCGGCGGCATGGGCGTCTCCACCATCGTTGAGGGGATCAAATAAGAACACAAGTTCTCAATGATCCACACAACGACCGAGAAAGGGAGAGACGAACCATGGGCTTTGTAAAGGTAGAACAAAAAGAGGGCTATGCGATCCTGACCATCGACCGCGAGAAGGCACTCAACGCGCTGAACAGCGAGGTTCTGGGTGATCTGGACGCTGCGATCGACGCACTGGATCTGGACGCAGTGCGCGCCCTGATTATCACCGGTGCCGGCAGCAAGAGCTTTGTCGCCGGCGCGGACATCGGCGAGATGAGCGATCTGACCAAGGCGGAGGGCGAGGCCTTCGGCAAGAAGGGCAACGATATCTTCCGCAAGATCGAGAGCCTGCCGATTCCGGTCATTGCGGCGGTCAACGGATTTGCACTGGGCGGCGGCTGTGAGCTGTCCCTCGCCTGCGATATTCGGATTGCCAGCGAGAACGCCCGTTTCGGCCAGCCGGAGACCGGGCTCGGCATTACCCCGGGCTTTGGCGGCACCCAGCGTCTTGCTCGCACCATCGGCGTGGGTAAGGCCAAGGAGATGCTCTATACCTGCGCGCAGGTGAAGGCGTCCGAGGCATTGGCACTGGGACTGGTCAATGCGGTCTATCCGATTGAGGAGCTGCTGCCCGCTGCGGAGAAGATGGCTGCGGCCATCGCGGCAAACGCGCCGATCGCAGTGCGCGCGACCAAGAAGGCGGTCAATGAGGGGCTTCAGGTCGACATTGACAAGGCGGTCGAGATTGAGGAAAAGCTGTTTGGCAGCTGTTTTGAGAGCGCCGATCAGCGCGAGGGTATGGCGGCATTCCTTGAGCGCCGTCCGCATGCGCCCTATCAGAATAAATAACAGATTGCTGCCCGTACATTAAGGCAACAGAACGGATAAAACAGAAAAACAGGAGGCTTTCAAGATGAAGGTTGGTATTATTGGTGCCGGCACCATGGGTTCCGGTATTGCGCAGGCCTTTGCGCAGGCCGGCAACGAGGTTTTTCTCTGCGACATCAAGGCCGAGTGGGCTGAGGGCGGCAAGGCGAAGATCGCCAAGGGCCTGGCCGGCCGTGTAGCAAAGGGCAAGATGGAGCAGGCGGATGCCGACGCCATCACCGCTCGGATCACCACCGGCACCAACGAGATCGTCAAGGACTGCGATCTGGTTGTCGAGGCCGCGCTGGAGAAGATGGATCTGAAGAAAGAGCTGTTCAAGCAGCCGGATGAGCTCTGCCAGCCGAACTGCATTCTCGCTTCTAACACCTCGTCGCTCTCGATCACCGAGATCGGGGCAGGCCTTTCCCGTCCGGTCATCGGGATGCACTTCTTCAATCCCGCTCCGGTTATGAAGCTGGTTGAGGTCATCGCCGGTGAAAACACCCCTGACGAGACGGTTGCCAAGATCGTGGAGATCAGCGAGTCGATCGGTAAGACCCCCGTTCAGGTCAAAGAGGCGGCGGGCTTTGTGGTCAACCGCATCCTGATCCCGATGATCAATGAGGCGATCGGCATCTATGCAGATGGTGTTGCCTCGGTCGAGGGCATTGACACTGCGATGAAGCTGGGCGCCAACCACCCGATGGGCCCTCTGGCTCTGGGCGATCTGGTTGGTCTGGACATTGTTCTGGCCATCATGGAGGTCCTGCAGAGCGAGACCGGCGATCCGAAGTACCGTCCGCATCCGCTGCTCCGCCAGATGGTCCGCGCGGCCAAGCTGGGCCGCAACACCCGTATCGGCTGCTCCGACCATCGCAAGCGAGACTACCCCCCGATGAGCGGCGGATAAGCTC
>CALWWH010000027.1 GCA_944385195.1 uncultured Oscillospiraceae bacterium
AGCCGGGGATATAGCCGCCGTTCTTCTTGAGGTTGTTGGCGATCTCCACGGGGTTATACTGGATCGCCGCGTAGAAATAGCTGAAGAACAGGATAAGCAGGAAATAGATGATGCAGTAGACCACGCCGCTGCCGTCAAAGACGTTCACAAAGCCCTCCCAGAAGCTGCCGGCCTTCGGGGTGAAGAAGGCAGCGATGGTGGCGGGCAGGGAGGCGATGGAGCCTGCAAAGATGATCGGCATGACGCCGCTCATGTTGACCTTGATGGGCAGGTGGGTGCTCTGGCCGCCATACATCTTACGCCCCACCACGCGCTTAGAGTACTGCACCGGGATGCGGCGCTCGGCGTTGGTGATGAAGATGATAAACGCAATCAGGGCCAGGGCGCAGATCACGACGATCAGCAGCACGTACCACTTGAGCGTCCCGGCGATCAGCCCGCTGATGGAGTCGGCCACCGCCGAGGGCAGACGGGAGATGATGCCGGTGAAGAGGATGATGGAGATACCGTTGCCGATGCCAAACTCGGTGATCTGCTCGCCGAGCCACATCAGGAAGGCCGAGCCCGCCGTAAAGGTCAGGATGATGACCAGTCCGTAGATAAAGCCGGTATGCTCCAGGACACCGTAGTTCTTGATCATGATATAATAGGCAAAGCCCATCAATAGACCCAGACCCACGGTGGTGTAGCGGGTGATGGCCGCGATCTTCTTCCGGCCCTCCTCGCCACCCTCCTTTTGCAGCCGCTCCAGGGCCGGGATGGCCACGCACAGCAGCTGCAAGATGATGGAGGAGTTGATATACGGCTGGATGGACAGCGCGAAGACGTTCGCGCTGGCGAGCGCGCCGCCGCTCATGGCGTTATAGAGGCCCAGCACAGTGGTATTCATGCTCTGATCAAACATCGCGTTGAGAAGGTCGGTGTTGATGAACGGAACAGGAATCGTGCTGCCCAGCCGGTAAATGATGACCATGAACAGCGTGAAGAGGATCTTCTTGCGCAGCTCGGGAATCTTCCAGGCATTGCGCAGCGTTTGCAGCACTTAGACCACCTCGGCCTTTCCGCCCAGCGCCTCGATCTTCTCCTTAGCGGAGGCAGAGTAGGCGGCAGCCTTTACTGTCAGCTGCTTGCTGAGCGTGCCGTTGCCGATCACCTTGATGCCGTAGGGGCACTTGGAGATGATGTTCTTCTCCAGCAGGACCTGGGCGGTGATCTCGGTGCCGTTTTCAAAGCACTCCAGGGCGGAGAGCTTGACCTCCGTCAGGGGCTTTGCAAAAATGTTGTTGAAGCCGCGCTTGGGCAGACGGCGCGCCAGAGGCATCTGGCCGCCCTCAAAGCCCCGGCGAATCTTGCCGCCGCTGCGGGCCTTCTGGCCCTTGTGGCCGCGGCCGGCGGTCTTGCCGTTACCGGTGCCGGCGCCGCGTCCCTTGCGCTTGCCCTCGGTCACAGAACCGGGAGCCGGGGAGAGTTCATGCAAATTCATTTCGGTGCGCCTCCTTACTGCTCGCTAACCTGCAGCAGATACGCAATCTGCTGGATCTTGCCGCGGGTCTGGGCATTATCGGGCTGAATGGTCTCATGACCGACTCTCCGCAGTCCCAGAGAATGTGCGGTCGCAATGTGCTTGTCGATGCGGCCGTTGAGGCTCTTGACAAGCTTGATTTTCAACATAGCCATTGTGCGCCCTCCTTAACCTTTGATGATCTCTTCGGCGCTCTTGCCGCGGATCCGCGCAATTTCCTCCGGCCCGCGCAGGGACATCAGGCCCTGCATGGTCGCCTTGACCACGTTCTGCGGGTTCTTAGAGCGCAGGCACTTGCTGCGGATGTTGGTGATGCCCGCTGCTTCCATCACCGCGCGCACTGCGCCGCCGGCGATGACGCCAGTACCGACCGAGGCCGGCTTGAGCAGGACGCGGCCGGCGCCGTACTCGCCGGTGACCTCGTGGGGAATGGTGGTGCCGGAGAGCGTCACCTTTACCAGGTTCTTCTTGGCGTCGGCGATGCCCTTGAGGATCGCCTCAGACACCTCGGCGGCCTTGCCCAGGCCATAGCCCACGGTGCCCTTGCCGTCGCCAACCACCACCAGGGCTGCAAACTTCATCACGCGGCCGCCCTTGACGGTCTTGGAAACGCGGTTGAGGGACACGACCTTCTCAATCATCTCCGGGCCGTTGTTCTCCTGGGTTCTGTTGTTCTGATAAGCCATTTGTATCCTCCTCCCGCTTAAAACTGCAGGCCGCCCTCGCGGCCGCCCTCGGCCAGCTCCTGGACGCGGCCGTGGTAGATATATCCGCCGCGGTCAAACACGACGTTCTCGATGCCCTTGGCCTTGGCCCGCTCGGCGATCAGCTGGCCGACCTTCCGGGCGGCTTCCTTGTTGCCGGTGCTGCCGGCAAAGGACTTCTCCAGGGTGGAAGCGGAGACGAGCGTGACGCCGGCCACGTCGTCGATGATCTGTGCGTAGATGTTCGTGTTGCTGCGGAACACATTCAGGCGGGGTCTCTCGGGCGTGCCGGAGATCTTTGCGCGCACTCTCTTGTGGCGGTGCAGGCGCTGCGCCTTCGTATTGGGTCTTTTAATCATAGTGGCACACCTCCCTCTTACTTACCAGTCTTGCCTTCCTTACGGATGATAACCTCATCGACATACTTGATGCCCTTGCCCTTGTAAGGCTCAGGCGGGCGCTTGCCGCGCACGTTGGCCGCAAACTGGCCGACCTTCTGCTTGTCGATGCCGCTGATGACGATCTTGTTCGGCGCGGGGCACTCGATGCTGATGCCCTCGATGGGCTCCACGTTCACAGGATGGGAGTAGCCGATGTTCATGACCAGCTTCTTGTCCTGCATCTGGGCGCGGTAGCCGACGCCGTTGATCTCCAGCTCTTTCTTAAAGCCCTCGCTGACGCCGAGGACCATGTTGTGCAGCAGCGTGCGGCTCAGGCCGTGCAGACTGCGGGTCTGCTTGCTCTCGTCCGCGCGGGTCACATGGACCACCCCGGCCTCCTGCCGGAAGCTCACCTTGGGGCTAAACTGCTGGGTCAGGCTGCCCTTGGGGCCCTTGACCGTTACCACGTTGCCATCTGCGATGCTGACCTCGACGCCGGCCGGCACGGTGATGGGCATTCTGCCAATTCTAGACATAATGTGATCCTCCCTTACCAGACAAACGCCAGGACTTCGCCGCCGACGTGGGCCGCCCGGGCCTTCTTGTCGGTCATGACACCCTTGGACGTAGAAATGATCGCGATGCCGAGGCCGCGCAGCACCTGCGGCAGCTCCTCGGCGCCGGCGTAAACCCGCAGGCCGGGCTTGGACACACGGCGCAGGCCGGTGATGACCTTCTCCTTGCCCAGGTACTTCAGGCTGATGCGGATGAGGCCCTGGTGGCCCTCCTCGAGAACCTGGTAGGACTTGATATAGCCCTCCTCCAGCAGAATCTCGGCGATGGCTTTCTTGAGATTGGACGCCGGGACATCGACGGTGTCGTGACGGGCGGCGTTGGCGTTGCGGATGCGCGTGAGCATATCCGCAATGGGATCGGTGATTTGCATGGTTCGCAACCTCCTATATAGAGTTACGGACGGAGTCGCTCCGGTCCGTGATGGCCTCGGGTATCCCCCTGGGGGACTTCCGCTGCCATGCGTACAAAGTGAAATTACCAGCTGGCCTTGCGCACGCCGGGAATCTGGCCCTTGTAGGCCAGCTCGCGGAAGCAGATACGGCAGATGCCGTAGTTGCGCAGATAGGCGTGGGGACGGCCGCAGATCTTGCAGCGGTTGTAGTAGCGGGTGGAGAACTTGGGCTCCTGCTTCTGCTTGAGGACCATTGCTTTTCTAGCCATGTTTCTGTGCCTCCCATTAAGAGTAGAAGGGCGCGCCGACCAGGGTCAGCAGCTCCTTGGCTTCTTCGTCGGTGTTCGCGGTGGTGCAGATGCAGATGTCCATGCCGCGGATCGCGTCGATCTTGTCGTACTCGATCTCCGGGAAGATCAGCTGCTCCTTGAGGCCGAAGGCGTAGTTGCCGCGGCCGTCGAAGCTGTTGGGGTTGATGCCGCGGAAGTCGCGGACACGGGGCAGGGCCACGTTAAAGAGTCTGTCCAAAAACTCCCACATCTTATCCGAGCGCAGCGTGACCTTTACGCCCACGTTCTGGCCCTCACGGACCTTGAAGTTTGCCACGGACTTGCGCGCCTTGCACACCACGGGCTTCTGGCCGGTGATGGTGCTCAGATCCTTCATCACCGCGTCGATGACCTTGGCGTTTTCCTTGGCCTCGCCGCAGGCGCAGTTGACGATGACCTTGTCGATCTTCGGGATCTGCATCACGCTCTTATAGCCGAACTTCTTCATCAGAGCCGGAGCGATCTCCTCGTTGTACTTGACTTTCAGTCTTGCCATTTTCTATCGCTCCTTTCTCAGATGCTCGCGCCGCATTTCTTGCACACGCGGCTTTTCCGGCCGTTTTCGACCTTGGCGCCCACGCGGGTGCCCTTGCCGCACTTGGGGCAGACCAGCTGCACCTTGCTGGCGTAGAGCGGGATCTCCCGCTGGACAATGCCGCCCAGCTGATCCTGGCTGCGGGGCTTGACATGGCAGGTGGCCACGTTGATGCCCTCGACCACGACCTTGCCGGTCTTGGGCATGGCCTCGAGGACCTTGCCCTTCTTGCCCTTGTCCTTGCCGGAGAGGACGATGACGGTGTCATTTTTCTTTACATTCATTCCTCAGCTACCCCCTTAAATGACTTCGGGAGCCAGAGACAGGATCTTCATATAATCCTTATCGCGCAGCTCGCGGGCTACCGGCCCAAAAATACGGGTGCCTCTGGGGTTCTTGTCGTCCTTGATCAGGACGGCGGCGTTCTCGTCGAAACGGACGTAGGTGCCGTCGGCGCGGCGGACGCCCTTGGCGCTGCGGACGATGACGGCCTTGACCACCTCGCCCTTCTTCACCGTGCCGCCGGGGGTGGACTTGCGGA
>CALWWH010000028.1 GCA_944385195.1 uncultured Oscillospiraceae bacterium
TTTCCGCGCCACCCAGATAGGCGCCGGCCTCAAAGACAGGGTAGCCCGGATCGGGCAGTAGAACCACATCGCCGCTGTCACAAAGAGCCAGGCCCAGATGACCAATGCCGTCCTGGGAGCCGTTGACAGAGCAGACCTGCTTCGGTTTGATGCTGACGCCGTATCGCTGGGCATAGTAGCTCACAACAGCTTCCAGCAGCTCGGGACGGTCCAGAAGGGTGTATTTAAAATTGACCGGGTCCATCGCTGCCTCACTGACGGCCTTGGTGATATGCGGCGGGGTTGGAAAATCCGGGGTACCGACGTAAAGATCATAGGTTTCGCGGCCCTGGGCATGCAGCTCATTGCGCTTTTGCGCCAGATCGGCGAAGATACCAGTCTGGAAATGCTTCAGTCGCTGGGAAACTTCCATGGATAAGACTTCTTTCTGTGTTGGGTTTGATTCAAGACAGTATAACATGAAAGCGGGGTAATTGCAAGTTCTGCCTTACTTAGCAGAAAAAAAGGGGGGCGCTGCCGCGTCCCCCTGCACTCGTTATTTGTCTTTTTTGGGCATGCTGTTTTTTGGCATACTGATAGAGCTGACGTTTATATTGACCGAAGCGACTTGAATGCCGGTGGTAGCTTCGATGGCCTGGGCTACCTTCTGCTGTACTTTAGCGGCGACCTCCGGAATGCGGTAGCCGTGCTCCAGCACGATATTGCATTCGATCGAGTAGGAATCCTCAGCGGCGCTGAGCTTTACGCCCTGGGACAGGACCTTCTTACCCAGCAGCTCGGCGATCTCAGCGGATCGGTTCTGGGACAGACCGCAGACGCCCTCGACTTCACAAGCGGCCAGCGCTGCGATGGAGCACACGACCTCGGAGGAGATATTCACAGTCCCGTCAGACTCATAACGGGTGATATAGTCTTTGTTGTCACTCATGGCTCTTGCCCCCTTTGTAAGGCTATTCTACCATTGATTGATGGTTTTTGCAAGGGGCAATCTGCGGGACTTATTCGACGTATTCCCAGTCTACTCCGGCTTCGCGCCAAGCAGTTCGGAGGGCGTCTGGAATGCTTTGATCGTTGTATTGACCTTCGTATCTCCATGCACCGATTTCCTTTGGATTTTCCTCACCGAGGCAAATGAATTTGTGGTTGTAGAAATGTCTAAAGTTGAAGCTCTTCGTATCACCACTAGTCAGATCAATATCAATGCGGAAATAATACGTTGCGTTCACTCCTGAATGTTGAGTATACTCTTCCGCAGCTGCATATTCCGTTAGTTCAATAGCCTGAAAAATGTCCAGAAAATTGGAAATCGCAGCAGGGTCATCAATCAAACAGTCTGAATACTTCGGATCTTCAATATATACATTCCCCGGATAGGTGGCTTGGGCATAAAAATGTATACTTGTTACTTCAGATTCTTTGATACCCAATTCCGTCAGAGGCGTTTTTACTTCCGGGGTGCAGGAGGTGAGAGAGAGGATAAGCGCGATTACAACTACAATCACACAGCAAGCGTTTTTCTCCATTGACCTTAGTTTTTTATACCTAGCAAACTCTTTTCAACGTGGGTATACAGATGGACGTCAAATGAAATCTGTTCATTGGTATCATCTCCGTGTAAATTTATGACTATATGGTACCGTTTTTGCTTGCAACGCAAATGCTAAATGCCATAATAATTTATGTAATTTTTTTATTAAAAAACAACGCGCCTACTGCCCGTTTTTTGATGAGCGGTGGGAGCGTTGTTTTTTATATTATGGAACTTCGACCACGCGGATGTCCGCGAGCTCATATTCGCTCTGGGTCAGCACGATATCGGCAATGGTCGCCACCTGGGCCTCGTCGAGGCCCTTGCCGCCGGTGCCTACGGCCACGGAGACGCCCTCGTCGCTCATAAAGCAGACGCAGTCCTCATAGCCCTTGGCGATGACGAGACTCTCGATCTCTGCCTCATCCAAGGAGCGGGTGACCAGCTCATTGAGGGCCGTCGAAGCGGCGGAGGCTGCGGCATCGTCGGAGCCGGTTTCGTAGGCGATGGTCTCCTGGAGGTCCGCTACAGCGCTGTCGCGGCTGGTCTGGCGGTTCAAGCGAATCTGCGCAAAATACTCTGCTGAGCTGTTTTCTACGTCTGTCATGGCAACCTGCATGGTCTCGTCGTCAATCTCGCCGATGACCAGGGCCGCGTCATCCATCACCAGGTCCTGATTGAGCACTTCCGTCAGATCCACGGTATTTGCGTCCCGCTGATAGGCCCAGTTGAGATAGATTCCCACGCAGACGAAAAGCAGCACGGTTGCCACTACCGCATTGCGCTTCCAGAGTTTGTTTGTCATCACGTTTTTCATGACTGTCCCTTCCTTTTTACCACTGCAATTTTATCACTGCTCAGCCCGGTCAATGCGCTCACCGCCCGCGTCAGTTCCAGACGCAGCTGTGCGCTGTCCGCGCCATCGCAGACGACAACGACCCCTTGCCATACCGGTCCGATTTCGCCCACCGGCACTGCCTCGCCGGAGGCCAGGACGGTGTCGGTACGCACTTCGCCGGTGGACAACTCGCTGCTGTCGGTCTGGTAGATCGTCCGAGGACCCTCAGACCAGGTGAGCAGACAATGGACCTCTCCAGCGCCGGCAACTTGACATAAAACCGACTCCAACTGCTCGCAGAGTTCGGATTCCCCTGGTCTTACATCCGCAACTTCCGCCTTCGGAGCACTATCAGGCCAGAGCATCAGCGCCACACCCAGCAGGAGCACCAGGGCTGCGTATTTGTACTTCCCCAGTTTCTCCCAGAGGCCTCTCACTCGTTCCATGTCACGTCCTCCTCGGCGATGGCCAGTTCTTCGCGGAGCCACCGATTGATTTGCTGCCGCTGCGCTGTCGTACTGCGTCCGGTCAAAGCCACCGCTGCCGGATAGGGATAGCGCTCTCCCATGACAACGGTCACCTCTACGGACAGGTGCAGGCCCATATCCTGGGCTTTGTCCAATATATACGCTTCCGTTTGCGCGGATATGCCCTCCATCAGCGCTGCTTGAGACTCAATTTCTGCGTTTTTGGCCACATTTTCTGCCAGATATCGACTCTCGGCCCAAATTTCGGACAGCTCCGACAGATTAAAGTCCACCACGGGGCTCAGCAGGACCAGCAGCAGGACCAATCCCGTGGTCAGCCGCAGGACGGGACGATCTTCTCCGGCTGCTGTGCTGCACACCACACCCAGCAGTGCCGCTGCGCACAGGCCCAACAGCCACGCTCTCATGGGCCCACCATCCGCAGGGCACAAACGCAGCTGAAGACGGTCAGCAGCAGGGCCACTGCCGTCATGGCCAGCACCATACCCATGGCGGTGCTCAGCGCGTCGATGGCCTTGGTGACGTTCTGCGTGTCTACCACGCCTGCCAGCGCCGCTGCCAGTTTCAGCGTCAGATAGCGCAGCCCAATCCGGGCGAAGGGGATGGCACAGATGGCGATGGCCGCCAACAGGCCAAAAATGCCCACGCCATTTTTGACCAGGCCGGCTGTCACGAGCACCGTCTCCGAGGCGTCGGAGATGATGGAGCCCACTACTGGCACCGCTGTGGAGACTGCCAGCTTTACCGCCTTGACAGCGCTGCTGTCGGCACTGCCGCTGACGATGCCGGTGATGGATAAGTAAGCCACAAAGGCGGTGGAAAGCAGCTTCAGCGCTGTGGAGATGAACCACTTCAATAGATCTGCCACCCGTTTGAGCGTGTCGTTGCCCAGAGCTGCCCCTGCGGCGGCGGCACTGAGGTAGGCATAGACCAGAGGCAGCAGCAGATCAGTCACCAGGCGCAGCAGCAGGTTGAGAAAGAACGCAGAACCTGCATAGAGGGCTGTCCCCGACGTGACACCGCCGGTGGAGGCCATCGCCGCTGCTAGGGCAGCCAGCAGTGCTCCTGAGAAGCTGTGCAGCTCTGTCAGCGTCTCGGCGCCAAGGGCGAAACTGCCGGTTAGGGCATCGGTGCATAGCCCCACAATAGCGACAACACCCGTCATGCGCAGCAGCGTTCCGCTGCCGAATCCTACGCTGTGTACCAGCGCAATGAGCAGGACGATCAGCAGCAGAGTCCCCGCCAGGCGGAGACTCTCCGGCACATGGGCGGTCAATGTTTCGCAGACCGTTTCCCAGATACGCGCCAAACCGCCGGACAGGTCCGCAGAACTCTCGTTATATCCGGACAGTACTTGCTGTGCGCTGGACGGCAATGCGTCGGATAGTGGCATGGCCTCGGGCCTCCTTTGGTAATAGATATTGTGTGCTTCCCGCGCATTCATGCGCCTGCGGACGACGGATGGGGCAGAAAGGCCGTTTGGGTGAGGAATTCTCAGCTTACCAGTGCCACCACGGCTCGAAGCAGCGGGAGTGCCGCATACAGCCCCAGCACATCCCCTCCGCGCAGGATGATCTCTGCCAGGGTCTTCTGCTCTGCGCCCACGCAGAGCTGTGCGCCAAGGCGGCAGACCAGAGTGATACCCAAAACCTTCCACACAGGCTCCAACAGCGTCGATTCGAGGCCCGTCAGAGCCTGTAATTCCTCTGCAAAGCTCAGAACCGGACGCAGAAATTCCACTACTAAGTTCATTACAACTAGCCCTGCCGCCAAAGGCAGCAGGATGGAGAATTCTTTCCCTGGAATCAGGCGGGTCAGCAGGGCGGCGACCACCGCCAGAGCTGCCAGCTGCACTACCTCGGCCATCAGAAGCCGAAGAGCTGCTTGACCAGCTCGAACAGTGCTGCGATTTTTTCTACGAGCATCATCAGCACCACCACCAGGCCTGCCAGAGTTGTCATGGTGGCCTGTTCCTCCCGTCCTGAGCGGACTAGGACCTGGTTGAGGATGGACACAATGATCCCTACGGCTGCAATTTTGAAGATCAGGTCGATCTCCATGGGCTTACACCAGGACGATGGCCAGTGCCAGACCGGTGCAGAGTCCCAGGGCGCCCCAGCCCCGGCCTTCGCCGAGGACACGTTTGCTGCAGTGCAGCGCCTCCTGCTGCAGCCGGGATTGCGCGCTGTCCAGCATCCGCAGCTGACTGTCCAGGTCGTAGCAGCCCAAGGCAGTGCCCAACTCCAGCAGAATGGCCGCATCCCTGTCCGGTAGACGCAGCATTGGCAGGGCCCGCCGGATCAATGTCAGCGGCGCAGCCATCGGCTCTCGCAGCATTGACTCTGCTACCTGCCCGAAGAAGGAAGCCACAATCCCCCCCGATGCTCGCGCCACAGAGGCAAATAGCTCCGGCAGTGGCGCGAGACTGCTTCGCAGCTCCGCCCGCAACAGTTCCATTGCCAGCGCCAGCGATTCCAATATGCGCTCTCGTGCCCGCAGCCGCCACACCGGGGCTGCGCCGGTCCATCCTGCGGCTAAAATGATTAGCAGTCCACCAAACAGCTTCATTCCCATCGCTCCATTCGTATGTGATCTCGTTGGATAAACGCAAGATTTTGAAAGATATTGCCCAGCTCCTGGTGCCTGGAACACAGATCCTGCCGGCTGCTGGCGTGCATTGTCGCCAGCAGGAGGACCCCATGGTTTGTGGCCTGATGCAGCGCAAGGTACTCGGCTTCTGAAACGATCTCATCCATTGCCAGCACGGTCGGCGACATGACCCGCAGCAGCAATTCCAGCGCTTCACCACGAGGTCCACCGGTTAAAACATCCGTCCGCGGACCCAGGTCAAAGCCCGGCAGTCCATCCTGTACTGCGGCGATCTCACCCCGCTCGTCGGCGACGCCGACCCGATGGCCGCGCTCAGAGCAAAGGCGAATCAGGTCGCGTAAGACAGTGGTTTTTCCGCACCCGGGCGGACCGACCAGAAGGGTATTCTTCAGCGGACTGGAGCGCAAAATGGGATCTGCAACGCCGCGTACCTCCCGGGCGATTCGCAGATTCAGGGCAGACAGCTGGCGAAAATGGGCAATGTGACCGTCCTTGACCACGGCGCTGCCGCAAAACCCCAGGCGGTGCCCTCCGGGGAGGGAGAGATAGCCATCACCCAGCGCTGCAAAGCTGCTATGACCGGAGGCGGCGCCGACAATCTGATCTAACGTCGCTCTGGTCACGATGGACGCGCTCAGGGGGTGTTCCCGCCCGGCGATGACCACGCCCGGCGTCCGTCCGACCCGCAGGCGCAGCTCTTCTGCCTCTGGTGTCAGTGCGTTCCACAATTCCGGCGGCAGGATTCTGCGGATGTGCTGCATGTCCATCCCCTCCCATGGCAAGTCTATGTGCGGCGCGGACGGGCTATGACCGCAAAGCTGTCTCGATTTTTTGAGCAGGATGTCCCAAATTGACCTATGAATTTCGGGAGGTTTCGTGTATACTGGTTTCATTGATTTGAAATTAGAAGGGAGTTATTTTCATGAAACGTAAGTTCTATATTATTCCAATGCTTCGCGGCATCCCGCAGGACCAGCTTTATCCTGCGCTCAAAGAGATTGGCTTTGCCGGCATCGAAGCCTTTGGCGGAAAGCTGACAAAGGAGCGTTTTGATGAATTGGCCGGCTACGGTTTGGAGCTCATCCATGGCGGTTTGCCATACGAAGAGGATGGCAGCGTGGATGAGGCGTATGTTGCGCTGCTGAAAGAGCACAATATCGACTCCGTGGCCATGGCTGCTCCCAGAAAGGGCGGGATGGGATTCAAGTTCCCGGATCCCAATGACCCCAACTACCGCTACTACGGTATGCCCGGCATGGGGACCTATGACCAGGTCATGGCTGCTACCGAGCAGTGGAACAAAGAAGCGGAGATTGCAGCCCGCTATGGTTTCAAGATCCACTACCATAACCACACGCATGAGTTCCGCACTGCGAATTTTGAGTATCTGATGGACATTTTCCTGAAAAACACCGCCGAGAATGTCACCATGGAGCTGGATGTAGGCTGGTCCCTGGTGGCAGGCGTCGACACTCCCAGCTGGATCCGCAAGTGGAACGGCCGTATCAGCTCCCTGCACGTCAAGGCTGCCAACTGGGCCCTGGGCCCGGAGGGCAACGGCCATATGTGCCCCCTGTCTCCCTATGACAAGATCGGTTACAGTTACCGCGAATACCAGGCCCGCGAGGATTTTGGCAAGGCTCCGCAGGGCCCGATGAAAGACACCATTGCCGACTGGACCGAGATCTTCCGTGCCGCGGAGCAGAGCGGCTGTACCACCTTCATCCTGGAGCGGGAGCGCTACTACAACGACGACCCGATGGTCTGTATCCGCGAGGACTACGAGCACATCCGCAAGTGCCTGGATGCCCTGGACTAAATGCAAAAACAGCCGGAGCCGTCCCTGACCGGGAGCAGCTCCGGCTGTTTGCACCGCTTGGCAACTTTGGATTGTGTGCACAGCCCCAAATAGCAATCACCCCCCGCACATTGCCCAAACGGGAATGTACGGGGGGTTGGCGATTAGATATAAACCTCCACGGTCAAATCACGCCATTTTGACGGTTTTATGCCGTATCCATGGGATTGATAGAAGCTTTGCGCTTCGTCAAATCCAATGGAGAATGACAGCAGCTTTACTTGCGGGGGTTCTTGATCGCAGCCTGCGCAGCAGCCAGGCGAGCGATAGGTACGCGGAAGGGACTGCAGGAAACATAGGTCAGCCCAACCTGGTAGCAGAACTCCACAGTGGCAGGATCACCGCCGTGCTCGCCGCAAATGCCCAGCTTGATGTCGGGGCGAGTCTTACGCCCAAGATCGACAGCCGTTTTGATCAGACGGCCAACACCGATGGTGTCTAGCTTGGCAAAGGGATCAGACTCGTAGATTTTGCGGTCATAGTAAGATGGCAGGAACTTGCCAGCGTCGTCGCGGCTGAAACCAAAGGTCATCTGGGTCAGGTCGTTGGTACCGAAGGAGAAGAACTCGGCCTCCTTGGCGATCTCGTCGGCGGTCAGAGCAGCGCGGGGGATCTCGATCATGGTGCCGATTTTATAGGCCATGTTCAGACCGGATGCGGCAATCAGTTTGTCGGCAACCTCGGTAATGACGTTCTTTACAAACTTCAGCTCTCTCAGTTCGCCGACCAGCGGGTTCATGATCTCGGGAACAACGTTCCAGTCGGGGTGGCGGGCCTGGACTGCCAGTGCAGCCTTGATGATGGCAGAACCCTGCATACGGGCAATCTCAGGATAGGTGACAGCCAGACGGCAGCCACGGTGGCCCATCATGGGGTTGAACTCGTGCAGGCCGTCAATGACAGTCTTCAGGGCCTCCACAGACATGTTCATCTCTTTGGCCAGGGCGGCGATGTCTGCCTCAGCGGTGGGCACAAACTCGTGCAGGGGAGGATCCAGCAGACGGATGGTGACGGGATAGCCCTGCATCGCCTCGTAGATGTCCTCAAAGTCGCTCTGCTGCATGGGCTCCAGCTTCGCCAAGGCCAGCTCGCGCTGCTCGGCCGTCTTGGAGACAATCATCTGACGGATGGCGGGGATGCGGTCGGGCTCGAAGAACATATGCTCGGTACGGCACAGGCCGATGCCCTGAGCGCCGAAAGCGATGGCCTGCCTGGCGTCGGCAGGGGTGTCAGCGTTGGTGCGAACCTGCAAGGTACGATACTTGTCAGCCCAAGCCATAATGCGGCCAAATTCACCGGATATGCCGGCCTCGACAGTCGGGATCTGCTCGCCATAGATATTGCCGGTGGAACCGTCGATAGAGATCCAGGAACCCTCCTCAAAGTGGACGCCGCCCAGATCAAAATACTTGGCTTCTTCGTTGATCTTGATATCGCCGCAGCCGGAGACACAGCAAGCGCCCATGCCGCGGGCAACGACGGCAGCGTGAGAAGTCATGCCGCCGCGAACGGTCAGGATGCCCTGGGCGTGGTGCATGCCTTCGATGTCCTCGGGAGAGGTCTCCAGACGGACCAGGACGACTTTCTTGCCCGACTCGGACCAAGCCACTGCGTCTTCAGCGGTAAAGACAACCTGGCCGCAGGCAGCGCCGGGGGAGGCGGCCAGACCGGCGCCGATGGGATGGGCTTTCTTGAGGGCTGCGGCGTCAAACTGCGGGTGCAGCAGCGCATCCAGGCTCTTGGGATCGATCATTGCGACGGCTTCTTTTTCAGAGATCATACCCTCGTCGACCAGATCGCAGGCAATCTTCATGGCCGCAGCTGCGGTGCGCTTGCCATTACGGGTCTGCAGCATGTAGAGCTTGCCGTCTTCAATGGTGAACTCCATGTCCTGCATGTCGCGGTAGTGCTTCTCCAGTCGGCTGCAAATCTCGACAAACTGCTCATAGGCCGCCGGCATGACCTCAGCCAGCTGGTCGATGGTTTGAGGTGTACGAACGCCGGCGACAACATCCTCGCCCTGGGCATTCATCAGGAACTCGCCGAAGAGCTTTTTCTCACCGGTAGCGGGGTTGCGGGTGAAAGCAACGCCAGTGCCGGAGGTGTTGCCCATGTTGCCAAAGACCATGGACTGAACGTTGACGGCAGTGCCCCAGCTGGAGGGGATGTCATTCATGCGGCGATAGTAGATGGCGCGAGGGTTATCCCAGCTGCGGAAAACGGCCTTGACGGCCCCCATTAGCTGCTCTTTGGGGTCCTGGGGGAACTCGGCACCGATTTTGGACTTGTACTCAGCATTGAACTGGTTAGCCAGCTCTTTTAGGTACCCAGCGGTCAGCTCGGTATCGAGCTTGACGCCCTTGGACGCTTTCATCTCGTCGATGAGCTGCTCGAAATACTTCTTGCCGACCTCCATGACAACATCGGAATACATCTGGATGAAACGGCGATAGGAGTCATAGGCAAAACGGGGATTGTTGGTCTTCCTGGCAAACGCCTCGACAACGGTGTCGTTCAGGCCCAGGTTCAGGATGGTATCCATCATGCCAGGCATGGAGGCGCGAGCGCCTGAGCGGACGGAGACCAGCAGGGGGTTCTCTAGGTCGCCAAAGGTCTTGCCAGTGATTTCCTCGAGCTTACCAATATAGCTCATGATTTGAGCCTGGATTTCCTCGTTGATGCGTTCGCCATCAGCATAGTACTGCGTACAAGCCTCAGTGGTGATGGTGAAGCCCTGGGGAACAGGCATACCTAGGCTGGTCATTTCTGCAAGGTTCGCGCCTTTGCCGCCCAACAGCTCACGCATGGAGCCGTTGCCTTCGGAGAAGAGGTAAACAAACTTCTTGTCCATGTGAATCAATCCCTTCGCATATTTTATCTTATTTGATATTTATGTCGCACCGCAATTATCCACTAAAAGTAAAAAAAAGTCAAGTGAATTATCTGCAAAATGTCCACAACACAGAGACAATTATCCCTCATATGCAATTTCATCAGAATATACAAAAGAATTAGATTTTTTGTTGGGGATACACGGCGAAATGTCAGGAGAAATGCTTCTAATTAGAGATATAATCATGCAATTTGTTCATAAAAACGCTTTGCAGTTAAATATTTAATGATACAAATTAAAAAGGACGAAATTCCGATTTTTATATCAAAATATCAGTTTATTTTCTTTGAAATATTAATTCTGCCGAATATAGGAGTACTACTGGAAAGTTGTGCCCGTTTTTATGTGGTTTTATACTCATAGTACAACTAAACTCACGAATACCCAACAAAGCGGCAGCCGCATACTCAATCGGTACGCAGCTGCCGCTTATTGCATATCTAATAAAAGCAAAAACTGAATCAGAAACAGCACTGGAATCCCCAAAATAAAGAGAGGCTTTCTTATTTTGTGACGGGTAAGAAGCATACAGACCAGTACGCCCAGGCTTCCGCCCAGAATGGCTGCGGCGAAAAGAGCCGCCTCGGGAATTCTCCAACGGTGTTTCTGCGCCAACAACTTGTCAATAGCCGTCAATGCTGCGCCAAAGAGATTCAGGGTCAGCCAGTAATAGCCCATTAGGACAGGAGGGAGATGCCCTTATTCAGACGGCGGAGGGTTTCCTCCTTGCCGAGCAGCAGACAAAGCTCCACTGCGCCGCCCGGGGTGGACTGTTTACCGGAGACAGCGACGCGCACCGGCCACAGGACCACGCCGTTCTTAACGCCAAGCTGCTCCACAACCGCGAACAGTGCGTCGTGGATATTGGACTCATTCCAATCGGTGACCGCTTCCAGCGCGGGGACGCAGGCTTGCAGCGCTTGGAGAGAATTTTCAGGGGTGGTTTTCATCTTCTTGTGGACGTACATGGCAGGATCATACTCCGGCAGCACATCCAAGAAGTCGACTTTCTCTGCCAGATCAGTCAGCACTTCGCAGCGGGGCTGCAGCAGGGCAGCCAGATAGCGCAGGTCAATGCCGGGAGTGCTGACTGCCTTCTGCAAATAGGGAAGAGCCAGTTCATAGAACGCTTCCGGAGCCATAGCTTTGATATACTCGGCATTCATCCAGGTCAGCTTGGCCTTGTCGAAAACAGCCGGAGACTTACTGATGTCGTGGAAGTCAAAAATCTGGCGCAGCTCATCCAGGGAGAAGATCTCCCGCTCACCGCCGGGGCTCCAGCCCAGCAGGGCGATATAATTGATGACGGCCTCGGTGAGGTAGCCCTCAGCGATCAGATCTTCAAAGGAGGGGTCGCCGTGGCGCTTGGACATCTTGTGCTGTGCGTCCCGCATCACAGGAGAGCAGTGAATATAGGTAGGCACGTCCCAGCCAAAGGCTTCATACAGTAGATTATACTTCGGCGCGGAGGACAGATACTCGCTGCCGCGGACGACATGGGTGATCCCCATCAGATGGTCGTCGACAACGTTGGCAAAGTTATAGGTGGGCAGACCGTCAGATTTGAGTAGGATGTTGTCATCCAGGTCCGCGTTAGGGACGGTAATATCACCGAAAATGACGTCGGAGAAGGTGGTCTCTCCCTCGGTGGGAATCTTCTGACGGACAACGTAGGGAACTCCGGCTGCCAATTTTTCGTCAATTTCCTGCTGGGACAGGTGGCGGCATCGGCCGTCGTATTTGGCGGTGGGGTTTTTGGCGTGCAGCTCATCCAGACGTTCCTTGGTGCAGAAGCAGCGATACGCGCCGCCTTTTTCAATCAGCAGCTCGGCGTACTTGCCATACAGGGAGCGGCGCTCCGACTGAATGTAGGGGCCCACGGGACCGGGCTTATCGGGGCCCTCATCGTGATCCAGACCGCACTGGCGCAGGGTGTTGTAGATGACGTCCGTGGCGCCCTCGACCAGACGCTCCTGGTCGGTGTCCTCAATGCGCAGCAGGAAGGTGCCGTTTGCATGGCGGGCAATGAGCCAGGTATAGAGCGCAGTGCGTAGGTTGCCAACGTGCATGTAGCCGGTGGGGCTGGGTGCAAACCGGGTGCGCACCTTGCCGGTGGGAATCCGGGACTCCTGTTGAGTGAAAAAATCCATACTTACCTCCAGACCTTGTCGGTTTTGTACTTTTTCGTGCGAAAAAGCCTAAAAAGGCTGTCGCTCCCACTTATTCTACTACAAATCCGGCGCATCTTCAATACCTTCAGCCGGGAAAAATCACACAAATCGCCGAGGAAGCCGTCGGAAGCAGTGGTTTCATATTGTAATTTTCGGTGAGATATGATATGATATCAAGAGCAAATGATACAATATATAAAGGTGGTCTTTGATCATGGAAGAAAAAAAACGCATTTTAAGCGGGATCAAACCCAGCGGCGAGCTGACGCTGGGTTCTTATATGGGTGCCCTAAAGAACTGGGCAGCAATGGCTGACGAATACGATTGTTTCTACTTCCTGGCAGATCTGCATGCCATCACTGTGCGCCAAAATCCGGCGGAACTGCGCAGACGCACGCTCTCGCAACTGGCGCAATATATCGCTTGCGGTATTGACCCGGAGAAAAACACCATTTTCATCCAGAGCCATATCCCCGCGCATACGGAGCTGGGCTGGGTGCTGGACTGCTACACCATGTTCGGCGAGCTGAGCCGTATGACGCAGTTTAAGGATAAGTCGGCAAAAAACGCTGACAATATCAATGCGGGTTTGTTTACCTACCCGTCTCTGATGGCGGCAGATATTCTGCTCTACCAGGCGGATCTGGTTCCTGTTGGCGATGACCAGAAGCAGCACGTGGAGCTGACCCGTGACGTGGCCCAGCGCTTTAACAACGTCTATGGCGAGACCTTTAAGCTGCCAGAGCCTTTTATCCCCAAGGTTGGCGCGCGCATCATGAGCCTGCAGCACCCCGAGAACAAGATGTCCAAATCCGAAAGCGACAGTGGCGGTTGCATTCTGCTGATGGACTCCCCTGAGGACATCCGCCGCTGCTTCAAGCGCGCGATCACCGACTCCGAGATGTGTGTCCGCTGCTGCAAGGATAAGCCCGGCGTCAGCAACCTGATGCAGATTTACGCTGTGTGCACGGGCAAGACCATGGAGGAGATCGAAAAAGAATTCGCTGGCCGCGGCTATGGTGAGTTTAAAACTGCTGTTGGCGACGTTGTTGTCGAAACGCTGGCGCCCATTCGTGAGGAAGCGACTCGTCTGCTGGCAGATAAAGCCTACCTGGAGAGCGTCTACCGTGCCGGCGCTGAGAAAGCCTCTGCTGTAGCCGAAAGGACCCTGCGCAAGGTCTATAAGAAGGTGGGTTTTGTGGCCCGCTGAGGAAAGAAGGCAAGAATCATGCAAACTCCGATTGGTTTGGAATTAGATCTCGTCTGGATCATTTTACTGGCGGTCGGCGTGTCCCTGGTTGTGTCCTTGATTCTGACACCGCTGGTGCGTCTGTTTGCCCTCACAGTGGGTGCAGTAGATGTGCCGAAGGATAACCGGCGCATGCATACGAAGCCCATGGCGACCATTGGCGGCCTGGCGATCTTTATCGGATTTCTGATCGGCGTGCTGCTCTTTGTTCAGATTGATGAGAAAATGCAGGGTATCCTGCTGGGCGCAGTGGTTCTGGTTGTTCTGGGCGTTCTGGACGATATCCTGGACCTGCCGGCGAAGCTGAAATTTGTTGTACAGTTCGTGGCAGCCGGTATTGCAGTGGCTCATGGCTGCGTGATCGAGACCCTTTCCAATCCAAACATTTTCAGCGACGCCGACTATATTAATCTCGGTTGGGTGGGGATCCCGCTCACCATGATCTGGATTGTCGCGCTGACCAATGCCGTCAACTTTATCGATGGCCTGGACGGCCTGGCCGCAGGGGTCTCCGCCATCAGTGCGGGCACCATGCTGGTCATTGCGCTGATCTACTCCGAGAGCAGTGTTGCCATCGTGATTGCAGCGCTGTTGGGTGCGTGTCTGGGATTCTTACCCTTTAACTTTAACCCGGCAAAGATCTTTATGGGAGACACCGGCGCGACGTTTCTGGGCTATATCCTGGCGACTATGTCTATCCAGGGAATGTTCAAATATTATGCGATTGTGAGCTATATTATCCCATTTTTGATGTTAGGAGTGCCGATTTTCGATATTTGCTTCGCCTTTCTACGCCGCATCGCCAGGGGGCAGAGCCCCATGGTGGCTGACCGCAGCCACATGCACCACAAGCTCATCGATATGGGCTTTACGCAAAAGCAGGTTGTGGCGATTATCTACGTCATCAGCGCCTTGCTGGGCCTGTCCGCTGTGGTGTTGGCATCTTCCAGCGGCATTCGTTCGCTGATTTCCGTGGCGGCAATTGTCATCGTGGGGACAGTTGCGCTTAAGGTTATTTTTAACACCAAAAAAAATGAGAAACATCCCGCACAAAAGCAGGAGGAATCCCATGAAGAACATTAAAGTCATGTCGATTTTCGGCACCCGTCCGGAAGCCATCAAGATGGCGCCGCTGGTGCAGGAACTGGCGAAAACAGAGGGCATTGAGAGCCTTTGCTGTGTGACGGCCCAGCACCGCGAGATGCTGGACTCCGTGCTGGAGAGCTTTCACATTACCCCGCAGTACGATCTGAACATCATGCAGCCCCGTCAGACGCTGTCCACAATCATCTGCAAGACGCTGGCAGGGATGGAAGATGTCTTCGAAGCAGTAAAACCGGATCTGGTTTTGGTCCACGGGGACACCAC
>CALWWH010000029.1 GCA_944385195.1 uncultured Oscillospiraceae bacterium
ACTTCCAATCTGTAAGTCATAGCCAGCCTTGGCAACACCCGTCCAACCCGCATCCCGGCCCGCCCGGTGCAGGCCTATGTCTGCACCGGGCGGGCCGCGGATTTCTCCCAGGATCGTTCAGCTGAACTTGGCCTTTGCATAGACTATATTCCGTGGGCAACTGTCCGTTGCGGGCAAATAACACAAAACCTGGCGGGTGTTGTGTTTTTTTCTGTGGACATTGGTCGTTGACTTGCGGACGCTTGTAGCGTATAATAACATATACTTCATCTATTTAGCCTATTAAAATCATCAAAGGAGCAATGACCCATGGACTATGATCGTATCTTTAATTTCTCTGCCGGTCCGAGCATGCTGCCCACCAGCGCGCTGGAATCTGCCCGCGACAACCTGCTCAATTACAATGGATCCGGTATGTCAGTGATGGAGATGAGTCATCGATCCAGTGTCTTTGATGAGATCTTCCAGTCCACCAAAGCCAAACTGCGCAAGGCGCTAAACGTCCCCGAGAGCTACGCAATTCTCTTCCTCCAAGGCGGCGCGTCCAGCCAATTTTCCATGGTCCCGATGAACCTCATCGGCAAGACCGGCAAGGCGGACTATGCCGTCACAGGCAACTTCGCAAACATAGCCTATCGGGAAGCACAGAAATACGGCACGATTCATCTCGCCGCCTCTACTGCCGAAGCAAATCACAGCTACATCCCAACCCAAGAGCAGCTCGACCTTGATCCGGAGGCCAGCTATTTTTACTACTGCGCTAACAACACCATCTACGGCACCGAGTGGAACTACATCCCCCAGACCGGCAATGTGCCGCTGGTATGCGACATGTCCTCGGACATTCTCTCCCGCCCCATCGACGTGAGTAAGTATGGCATCATCTTTGCCGGTGCACAGAAAAACATGGCCCCGGCTGGCCTGACTGTCGTACTCATGCGCAAGGACCTGGCTGGTCAGGAGCTGCCCATCACCCCGCTGATGATGAACTATCAAACCATGATCGACAAGGATTCTATGTATAACACCCCTCCCTGCTGGTGCATTTACATGCTGGGCCTGGTGCTGGATTGGCTGGAGAGCCAGGGCGGTGTGGCTGGCATGGAGCAGCTCAAGCGCAAGAAGGCGCAGCTGCTGTACGATGTCATCGACAACAGCCGTCTATTTACCGCTGCAGCCCAGCCGGGCAGCCGCTCTGACATGAATGTCACCTTCCGCAGCATCAGCGCAGAACTGGATGCCAAGTTCGTCAAGGAAGCCACCGCCGCCGGTATGAGCAATCTGAAGGGGCACCGCCTGGTGGGCGGTATGCGCGCGAGCATCTACAATGCCATGCCCATGGAGGGCGTTGAAAAGCTGGCCGCCTTTATCGAGGCCTTTGACAAAGTCAATTGAGGGAGAATTGCCATGTATACGATCAAAACCTTGAACAATATTGCCCAGGTCGGCCTGGATCGTCTGCCAGAGTACTGTACTGTCGACAACGCCTGTGAAAATCCGGATGGCATTCTTGTCCGCAGTGCCGCCATGCACGACATGGTCTTCGGTGACAAGCTGCTGGCCATCGCCCGCGCCGGTGCGGGTACCAACAACATCCCTCTGGAGCGCTGCTCTGAGAATGGCATCGTGGTTTTCAACACCCCCGGCGCCAACGCCAACGCTGTCAAGGAGCTGGCTATCGCCGCACTGATGATGGCCTCCCGCGATTTGACCGGCGGTTACGAATGGGTGCGCAGCATCGCCGCCAAGGGCGACGAGGATGTTGCCAAGGCCGTCGAAAAGGGCAAGAGTGTTTTTGTTGGCCCCGAAATTCTCAACAAGACCCTGGGCGTCATCGGGCTGGGCGCCATCGGCGTCCAGGTCGCCAATGCGGGCTACGCGCTGCACATGGACGTCGTGGGTTATGACCCCTACCTCTCTGTAGCCAGCGCCCTTCGCTTGAGCCGTGCCGTCAAGGTCGTCAAAACATTGGAGGAGCTTTGCGCCTGCTGCGACTACATCTCCATTCACGTTCCCTACAACGACTCCACCAGGCACACCATTAATGCAGATCTGATCTCCCAGATGAAGGATGGCGTGCGCATCATCAACCTCGCCCGGGGTGAGCTGGTGGATGACGAGGCGATGATTGAAGCCCTGGAGAGCGGCAAGGTCGCCCGCTACGTCACCGACGTCCCCAATAACCGTATCACCCTGGTGAAGAACGTCGTCGCCCTCCCCCATCTGGGTGCATCTACCCCCGAGAGCGAGGATAACTGCGCGGTGATGGCCGCCGAGGAGCTGGCAGACTACCTGCGCAATGGCAACATCCGCAACAGTGTAAACATGCCCGCCTGCGAGATGACCCGCAGCGGCATCGTGCGGCTGTGCATCCTGCACCGCAATGTGCCAAACATGATTGCCTCCTTCCTGGCAGTCCTCTCTGCCGAGGGCGCTAACATCGAAAACATGGTCAATAAATCTCGGGGCGACTGGGCCTACACCATGATCGACTTCGCCCACGAGGTCCCGCCCTCTGCCGTAGACCATGTCCGGGAGATGGAAGGCGTCGTCCGCCTGCGGATACTGTATTGAATTTGAAAAAGCCTATGGGAGCAGTCAGCGGCTGCTCCCATTTGTGTATTTCATATTGAAACATCATCCGGCAAACAGATTGTAAACTGCCCAAAGCTGCCACGGCCTAGCCGGCATTGATTCTGACTTGTGCAGCATTTCAAAATCATACTATGGTTTTTCCTCATATCCCCCACAGTGCGAGGCGAAACTATTTTCTTTTGATACATATATTTTCCCTCAAATGAGGGTACTGCATCTTTCTAGTATTGTCAAATCTCTGTTCCATCCAATATTTTAGGCCAGAAGCTGTTGTTTTTGCATAGTTTATTTTCTGCATTCTTAGAATATATACAAAAAAATAACGTTCAACGGCATAAAAACTGTTGACAAATCCACTTTCTATCAGCTATAATTCAAATATAAGCTTCTAATTTGGCAGATGCCGCTGTATCTAGGGAAGGGGATCAATTATGGCGCAGTGTTTTTGCGAAGGCAGCTCTGAGATGCGCTATCGCCGTCTGAATACGGCCCGGCGCACCGCGAAAGACGCACTTCTGGCAGAATACGGCCTAAAGAATCTGGGCCAGCCCATGCTCCTGGCGGTACTGCGCCAGAAACCGGACGGCATCGCCGATTCCCAGCGGGAACTGGCAGAACAGCTGCACGTCACCCCTGCAACGGTCACGGTTTCTCTGCGCTCCATGGAGCGCGATGGCTATGTTACGAAAATCGCCGACCCCAACGACATGCGCCGCAAACGCATCGCCCTCACCGACAAGGGTCGCGAAGTTCTCGACAAGTTGGATGAGGTCTATGAGCGCATCGGAATTGCGATGACGGATGGCTTTACCGATGAAGAACGGGCACAAGTATCTGACTATTTCAAGCGAATGATCGAAAACCTCAATAAGCTCACCACTGCCTCCCGGGCTGCGCAATGTGAGAAAAAGTAAATATAAAAGACACGCCCCTCATAAGCGCGGTGAGATAAGAAAACAAGCAAAAACCCTTAAATCATCGCGTTTATGGACAGCGGGCAAACAGGTTACAAGTGAATAACCAAGCAAAAGGGACGTTATCGAGAGATAGCGTCCCTTTCTGCATACTACGCCGCAGCTTCAAAGAAGTTGTGGCGTTTTT
>CALWWH010000030.1 GCA_944385195.1 uncultured Oscillospiraceae bacterium
CGGTGTCAAACCAAGGGTGGTTGAGCACAACAGTAACGAAGAGCTCGCCTACCATGCCGGCGGCGCCGATAATAACCACTATATATTGTTCGATAACAAGCGCTCCTTTACGCCTTTAGACATTCAATCAAAAAACTAGGTTATACAAAATTCGCGCAGATGTGGTTGAATACCAGGCGAAAATAGAGTATAATGTGGCCGTGATAGACTGTAGCACTTTAGCACCCTGAATCTATATAAGTTTATCATATTCACCCTTCGTTGTCACTTCGTGCAATGACCGAAAGAGCCCGGCGAAACCAAGGAGATTTTATGAAAAAATATAAAGTGGGTATCATCGGCGCCACCGGCATGGTCGGCCAGCGCTTCGTTACTCTGATGAACAACCACCCTTGGTTTGACACCGTTGTCCTGGCTGCCAGCAGCCGCAGCGCCGGCAAGACCTATCGCGAAGCTGTCGGTTCTCGTTGGGCCATGGACACGGAGATCCCCGCCTGGGCCGAGGATATGGTGATCATGGACGCTACCAACGACATCGCCGCCATCGCAGCGCAGGTCGACTTTATCTTCTGCGCCGTGGACATGAAAAAAGAAGAAATCCGAGCCCTGGAAGAGGCATATGCAAAGCACGAGTGCCCAGTTGTCTCCAACAACAGCGCTCACCGCGGCACCCCTGATGTTCCGATGGTTATCCCTGAGGTCAATCCTGAGCACCTGGCGGTCATTGAGGCCCAGCGCAAGCGCCTGGGTACCACCCGCGGCTTCATCGCCGTCAAGTCCAACTGCTCTATTCAGAGCTACGTCCCCGCGCTGGCGCCTCTGAAAGACAAATTCGGTCTTAAGAAGGTTCTGGCCTGTACCTATCAAGCGATCTCCGGCGCTGGCAAAACCTTTGAAACCTGGCCTGAGATGGTCGATAATCTCATCCCCTACATCGCCGGCGAAGAGGAAAAGTCTGAGCAGGAGCCCCTGAAGGTCTGGGGCAGCGTCCAAAACGGCGTCATCAAAAATGCCGACTCCCCTGCCATCACCACGCAGTGCCTGCGCGTACCGGTCAGTAATGGTCATACCGCTGCGGTCTTTGCTTCTTTTGAGCAGAAGCCGGAGCTTGAGGACATCAAGGCCATTTGGGCAGCGTATCGCGGCAAGCCCCAGGAACTGAATCTCCCCACCGCACCGAAGCAGTTCCTCCATTATTTCGAGGAGGAAAACTTCCCCCAGGCCAAGCTGCATCGCGACCTGGAAGGTGGCATGGCTATCTCCATCGGCCGTCTGCGGCCTGACACCCAGTATGATTTGAAGTTTGTTTGCCTGTCCCACAATACGCTGCGCGGCGCAGCGGGCGGCGCTGTCCTGTTGGCAGAGCTGTTGTGTGCGGAGGGTTACATCATCGCCAGATAAGGAGGTTATTGCATGAAAAGTCCAATTTTTCAGGGTTCCGCCGTTGCAATCATCACCCCGTTTAAAAACGGTACCATCCATTATGACAAGCTGGCTGAACTGATCGATTTCCAGATCGACAACGGTACCAATGCCATCGTCATCTGCGGCACCACCGGCGAGGCCTCTACTTTGACCACGCCGGAACACCTGGCCGCTATTGAATTTACTGCCCGCTATACCAAGGGCCGTGTGCCCGTCATTGCCGGCACCGGCAGCAATGACACCCATCATGCGCTGGTTATGTGCAAGGCCGCTGAGGAGGCTGGTGCTGACGCGCTGCTCATCGTCACCCCTTACTACAATAAGGCCACTCAAAAGGGTCTTGTCGCCCACTATACCTACCTGGCCGACAACCTCAAGACGCCCATCATCCTCTACAACGTTCCCGGCCGCACCGGAGTCAACATGAGCGTGGATACCTATGTGACGCTCTCAAAGCACCCTGGCATCAATGGTGTCAAAGAAGCCTGCGGCAGCGTCGCTCAGTGCACCCGCACTCTCTCCCGCTGCGGAGACAACTTCAACGTCTACTCCGGCGAGGATGGCGACATCGTCCCCATGATGTCTGTCGGCGCCCAGGGCGTCATCTCCGTCCTGGCCAATGTAGCCCCCAAGGAAACGGCTGACATGGCCCGCTACTGCCTGGAGGGTAACTACGCCGAGGCCGCAAAGCTGCAGCTGAAGTACATGGATCTGATCGATTCCCTCTTCTGTGAGGTCAACCCCATCCCTGTCAAAACCGCGCTCAACCTGATGGGCTTTGAGGTCGGTGAGCTGCGTATGCCCCTGTGCGAGATGGAACCCAACACGCTCGAGCGCTTGCAGCGCAGTCTGCGGGCGGTCGATCTGCTGAAGTAAGGAGCCCGTACCAATGACAAAAGTAATCCTCTCCGGCTGCCGCGGCCGCATGGGCCGTGTCATCGCCGAGCTGGTTCAGAACGATTCTGAGATAGAGATCGTCGCTGGATTTGACCCTGGCGCCGGCGCAAAATGCGATTTTCCCGTCTATGCCAATCCTATGGAGTATAGCGGCACTGCCGACTGTGTGATTGACTTCTCCTCTCCTCTGGCTTTGGACGATCTGCTGCGCTTCTGTACCAGCAAGCAAATCCCCGCTGTGCTGGCAACGACAGGGTACAGCACGGCGCAAATCGACCAAATTCAGGAAGCCTCCACGCGAATCCCGATCTTCCGTTCCGCCAATATGAGCGTAGGCATTAACGTGATGATCGACTTGGTCCGTCGGGCCGCCGCTGCGCTGGAAGGCTATGATATTGAGATCATCGAGCGCCACCACAACCAAAAAGTCGATGCCCCCAGCGGGACGGCTCTCATGCTGGCGGATGCGGCAGCGGAGAGTGTGTCCTATGGCGCAGAGTACACGTATGACCGCAGTCAGCGCCGACAAAAGCGCGATCCGAAGGAGATCGGCATCAGCTCTATCCGCGGCGGAACCATTGTTGGCGATCACACTGTTCTCTTCGCCGGTTTCAACGAGGTGATTGAGCTGCACCACAGCGCCCAGTCCCGCGATTTGTTTGCAGTTGGCGCCATTCGCGCAGCAAAATACCTTTCCCGGCGCAGCGAACCCGGCCTGTACGATATGCAGCGTCTTCTTCATGATGAACAATAATGATCGGCGCTCCCGGCAGATTGGTGCCGGGGGCGCCGATCGTTTGCATAAATACACTAAATATAAACATAAACTAGATTTTAGCGCGAAACTGTGGTATATTATTTTCGTGTTGCACTTGGCAGCTATGCGAGAGAGAGAAATGAATATCAAAAGGAGGTCTCCCCATGCGTCCGGATGGAAAGAAAGTCAAAGCCGCTTCCCCGATGTATCAGGTTGTACCCTACATTATGCCCCGCCGCTACGATGCGCAGAACTTTGTCAATGTGCAGATCGATGAGGATAGCATCCGCGAGTATCTGCGTGAAAAACGAACAAACGGAATTCGAATGAACCACATGACGGTCATGATTGCGGCATATCTGAGAACCTGCGCCAATCATCCCGCTCTGAATCGATTTGTGATGAATCGCCGCATCTATGCACGTAATCATTTTTGCGTTTCCTTCGTCATCTTGAAGCCGACAGTCGACGGCCAGCGGGGCGAGACAGTCATCAAAGTCTACCTGGATCTTGATGACGACATTTTTACGGTACACGAAAAGCTGCAAACGGCTATTAAGCAGAACTCTGAGGCAGCATACAACAATACAATGGACAAATTCGTCAATTTCATGCTTTCCCTCCCCGGATTGGTGCGGTTTATCGTTGCTACAGCACGCTTCCTGGACAATTATGGTCTGCTTCCCTGGAAGATCATTGATCTTTCCCCGTTCCATACATCCATGTTTATCACTAATCTCGCATCCATCAATACCAACTACATTTACCACCATCTCTATGATTTCGGCACTACCAGCGTCTTTCTCTCTATGGGTAAAATCGTGAATGACTACCGCAATAATCGCGATGACAAACATGTAATGCCGCTGGGCGTTGTTATGGACGAGCGCATCGCTGACGGATATGAATTTTCCCGCGTGTTTGTAGATATGCGTAAGTATTTGAAAAACCCCAGACTGCTGGAAAAACGACGCCAGGACGAGATCAAAGAGAGGCAAGACAATAAAGCATCCAAGGAGGTCGCTCCCATTGATTGACGTTCTGGTTCGAGACCTGGTCAAGGCCTACGAAGTGGACAAAAACATCCTCGACGGCCTGTCCTTCGAGGTGAATGAGGGAGAACGTGTTGGCATCCTCGGCCGCAACGGCACCGGTAAAACCACACTCTTCAAGCTTTTGACCGGAGAACTCACCGAGGACGAGGGTACCATCGCCATTGCACCGGGAAAAAAACTGGGCCTGATTTCCCAAATCCCGGTCTATCCCCTGCAATACACCGTGGAAGACGTACTCCGCTGCGCCTTCGAGGATCTAGAGCGCATCCGCCGTAAGATGGAGCGTCTGGCTGAGCAAATGACCAACGACGCCTCCAAGCAGCTGCTCAATGAATATGATGACCTATCCAACCGCTACACGGTCGGTGGCGGCTATGAGATGGATCTCGATGTGGAGAAAATCTGCAACGGCCTTGCCATCCCACCTGCCATGCGTAAGCAGCTGTTCAGCGAACTTTCCGGCGGCGAAAAAACCCGCGTCAATTTGGCGCGGCTGCTGTTGGAGAAGACAGACATCCTTCTCTTAGACGAGCCTACCAACCACCTGGACCTCAAAAGTACCGAGTGGTTGGAGGAATACCTGCTAAACTTCAAAGGCAGTGTTCTCGCTATTTCCCACGACCGCTATTTCCTCGATCGCGTTGTCCAGCGTATTATTGAGATTCGTGGGGGTAAAGCCGAGTTTTACTCCGGCAATTACTCCTTCTATGTGGAGGAAAAACAGGCACGTTTTGATCTGCAAATGAAAAAATATGAGCAGGAGCAGGCCAAAGCCGCCCAGCTCGGCTACACCATTGAGCGCATGAAGGGTTGGGGTATCAATAACCGCACCATGTACCGCCGCGCCATGGCAATGCAGCACCGTATGGAACGGATTGTGCAAACGGAGCGGCCCACCGAGGACAAAAAAATGAAAGCACGCTTCGCCGAGCGGGACTTCCGCGCAGATGAGGTCATGGTCATACGTGACCTGTCTATGAAATTTGGCGAACGTACCCTGTTTTCCGACGTGAATTTGCTCGTCCAGGGCGGCGACCGTATCGCCATCTTAGGCGATAACGGCACCGGTAAGTCGACCTTCATCAAGATTCTCATGCAGGAGCTCTCCCCTACCACCGGACGCGTCAAGTACGGGCCCTCTGTGCGCTATGCTTACCTGCCCCAAATCATCCACTTTGACCACCCGGAACGCACCCTGCTGGAT
>CALWWH010000031.1 GCA_944385195.1 uncultured Oscillospiraceae bacterium
CCCAAATTTATCATCACACTCAAGCGGATGACCGGAATGGAGGGAGAGAACTACAAGGACTACCCTATGCACAACCGTTGGCTTGTGTTTAACGTCCTGCCTTGGGAGCTGACGCGCTCGGGTAAAATTGAAAACGCAACCTCCGACTATGAGATATATCACTCGGAGATCAACGGTCAGGAGGTTGGAGTAACGCACGGAATACAGGAAATCCCCTCTTTCTTCTTCGGCAGGGAGTGGCACTACTTCTACGGCGGATTTTTCGCCGGGGACCTGGCGGTCTGCATCGAGTCGGAGTTCGGCTACTGCACCCAGGAGGAGTTTGTGGAGGTTTTCCTGGCGATCTTTGACTATGTGACGGAGCTGAAAGCTTGACAACAGCACCCTGCTGCACCGCAGCAGGGTGCTGCTGCGTCCACAGAGCTTCCCGGATGAGAGAGTTTCCTCTTGACAACATACCCCTAGGGGGTATATAATCGGTGTGTAGAAAAAAGCTATACGAGCATCTCAATAGAAGGAGCTGACTCCCATGGAAGAAGGCTGCTGCCTGAGCCACAGGCATAAACGGCGCCAGAGCGCAGAACAGACGGATTTGATCCACCGCCTCAACCGGGTGGAGGGGCAAATCCGCGGGATCAGAAACATGGTCGAAAAGGACGCCTACTGCCCGGACATTCTCATCCAGGTAGCGGCGGCAACTGCGGCCCTGAACAGCTTTAACAAGGTCCTCCTGGCCAGCCACATCCGCAGCTGCGTGGCGCAGGATCTGCGCGCCGGGCAGGAGGAGACCCTGGACGAGCTGATCGCTGTGCTGCAAAAATTGATGAAATAGGAGGAAGATCTATGGAAGCCTTTCAGATAAGCGGAATGAGCTGCGCAGCATGCAGCGCCCACGTGGAAAAGGCGGTCCGCGCCGTGCCTGGGGTCAAGTCTGTGGCTGTGAGCCTACTGACCAACAGTATGCAGGTGGACTACGCCGCTCCGGCGACGCAGGAGACCATCGTCGCCGCCGTGGAGGCGGCGGGCTACGGTGCGGTCCCCGGCGAGGCCGAGGACGCCTTGGAGGATAAGCAAACGCCCCAGCTGCGCCGCCGGCTGATCTACAGTCTGTGCTTTTTGGTCCCGCTGATGTATCTCACCATGGGGCATATGGTGGGGCTGCCCCTGCCGCCGTTTTTGGACGGGCACGAGAACGCCTTCTGGTTCGCCCTGGCGCAGCTGATTTTGACCCTGCCGGTCATCGTCATCAACCGCGCTTTCTTCATCAGCGGCGTCAAGGGCCTGCTCTCCCGCGCCCCGGGCATGGACGCCCTGGTCAGCCTCGGGGCCGGCGCGGCGGTGGTCTACGGCCTCTTTGCCATGGGCCAGATTGCCTATGGCCTTGCCGCAGGCGACGCGGCTCGGGTGGCAGAGTACCGCCACGACCTATATTTTGAGTCCGCCGCGATGATCCTCACCCTCATCACCGTGGGCAAGCTCTTGGAGTCCCTCAGCAAGGGCCGCACCACCAGCGCCCTGCGGGGCCTGATGGATTTGGCGCCCCAGACGGCAATCCTTGTCGAGGACGGCGATGAGCGCGTTGTCCCTGTGGCCCAGGTGCGCCAGGGCGACCTGTTTTTGGTCCGTCCGGGCCAGAGCATCCCGGTCGACGGCGAGGTCGTCGAAGGCAGCTCCGCCGTCAACGAGGCTGCCCTCACTGGCGAGAGCATGCCGGTGGACAAGGCCCCCGGGGACGAGGTCCGCTCTGCCACCATCAACCAGACCGGCGCGCTGCTCTGCCGCGCCACCCGCGTGGGCCAGGACACCACTCTCAGCCAGGTCATCCGCCTGGTGCGGGATGCTGCTGCGACCAAAGCACCTCTGGCCAAGGTCGCGGACAAGGTATCCGGCATCTTCGTGCCGGTGGTGATCGCCATTGCTGTGGTGACGCTGGCCGTCTGGTTGCTGCTGGGCCAGAGCCTGACCTTCGCCCTCTCAAGGGCCATCTCCGTGCTGGTCATCAGCTGCCCCTGCGCCCTGGGCCTGGCTACGCCGGTGGCCATCATGGTGGGCAGCGGCATGGGCGCCCGGCGCGGCGTCCTCTTTAAGACCGCTGCCGCGCTGGAAAACATGGGCCACGTCAACACCGTCGTCTTGGATAAGACCGGCACCGTCACCATGGGCCAGCCCCATGTGGTCGCTGTTTGGACCAGCTCCGGCGTCAGCGAGGCCACCCTGGTGGCCGCTGCCGCCGCCCTGGAGGCCCGCAGCGAGCACCCGCTGGCCAAGGCCGTGCTGGCCTATGCCCAGCAAAAGGGCGTCGCCTACGCCCCGGCTGAGACCGTGAACGCCGCCGTCGGCCAGGGCCTGACGGGCACCGTCCAGGGCGCTGCCGTCCTCGGTGGCAGCATGGCCTTCTTGCAGCAGCAGGGCCTGCTGAGCGCCGAGCTGGAGCAAAAAGGCCAGGAACTGGCCGGCCAGGGGATGACGCCCCTGTATTTCGCCGCCGAGGGAGCCGTGCTGGGCATCCTAGGTGTGGCCGACGTCATCCGGCCCGGCAGTGCCGAGGCGGTGCGCCAGCTGCAGGGCCAGGGCATCCAGGTGGTCATGCTCACCGGCGACAATGAGGCCACGGCCAAGCACATCGCCGCCCAGGCGGGCATCAGCGAGGTCATTGCCAACGTGCTCCCCGATCAAAAGGAGGCTGCCGTGCGCCAGCTCCAGGCGGACAACTGGGTGGCCATGGTGGGCGACGGCATCAACGACGCCCCGGCCCTGACCCGGGCGGACGTGGGCGTCGCCATCGGCGCAGGCTCCGACATTGCCATCGACGCGGCAGACGTGGTGCTCATGCGCGACGATTTGCTGGAGGTTGCGGCGGCGGTGCGCCTGAGCCGCAGGGTCATCCGCAACATCCACCAAAATCTCTTCTGGGCCTTCTTCTACAACGCCATCTGTATTCCCCTGGCTGCGGGCCTCTACAGCCACTGGGGGCTGGTGCTCAGCCCCATGTTGGGCGCGGCGGCCATGAGCCTGTCCAGCGTCTGCGTGGTCGGCAACGCGCTGCGCTTGAACCTGGCCCGGCTGGACGACAGCCGCCATGACCACGCCTGGAAGCACCGCCCGGTGGTCCGCGCGGCGGAGCCGGAGCCTGTGGCCTGTCCCATTGTCCCGGATGCGCCCAGCTGCACGCTGCGCATCAGCGGCATGATGTGTCAGCATTGCCAGGCGGCGGTCACCAAGGCCCTGGAGGGCATCGACGGCGTCAGCAGCGCCGCAGTCAGCTGGCAGGCGGGCACCGCCGTCGTCACTACCTCGGGCCCCGTCAGCGACGAGGCGCTGCGCCAGGCAGTGGCCGAGGAGGGCTATGAGCTCGTTGCCATTGAGCGGTCATAAAAAAGGGGCAGACATGGCTGTCTGCCCCAGGCCCTTTGGGGCGGCTACCGCCCCGGAGGGTCATTGCATATGAGATGAGTGTCGCCGCTTTGGGTCTGATAGTACAGCCAGGTGTCCCCCAGCTCGAGGTGCAAAATGAGGTCCTCTTCGAGGATGGTTTCTTGCGCCCCGTCCCAACTAACGAGCCCGTGGTCGGCTGTGGCATAGAAAAGCTTTCCGTTCAAGGCTTTGTAGAGTCTGGTGGCGGAGGCCGGAATGCTCTGCTCGGGGACGATGCCGGCGTCTGTGTGGTAGTAATAGGTCTCCCCGTCCACCACAGGCGCAGTGACGGGAACGCTGGTCAGCTGGGTCTCCTCACCGGAATTCAGCGCCAGCCTGAAGAGCTGATGGCTGTCTTGGTCGCAGAAATATAGATGGGTATCCGTCGGGTATAGATCTTGCACCTGATTGCTCAGATGATCGCAAAGGGGCTCGAGACTGCCGTCCTGGCGCAGGACGTACAGGGTGCTGCCGAGCATCTTGGCAAAATAGAGATCCTCTCCCACGACAAAATACCAGGCGCATTGCACGGTTTCGGGGATGTCTTCGAGAATGCCCGCGGCGGGGTCATAGCGCCAGAGCTTCCCGTCGGCGAAATTGCGAAGAATGAGGGAATCCTTTTGCCAAAACAGCGCGTGCCACTGGGCCTGGCCCTCCTCCTCAGGGAGCGTGAGCGGGGTGTGGGACAGGACCCTCCCCTCTTTGTCGTAAACCGTCAGCGTGTCGGTGTAGTTTGCCACCCACAACTCCCCCTCTTTGGGTGCGACCAAATTGCCCTGCCACAGGCCCGGCTGGGAGAAGTTATGCAGCGTCGTCTGCCCTGCCTGGGGACTGGTATCGCAGCCAAGCAGACACAGGACGAGCAAGATCCCCAATAGCCCTGGTATGATCCGCTTCATCCAAATCCCTCCTTTTGATAGAAATAGCGGGGTTAGGTCTATTATAACATCATGGTCTGTTTGCATAAATTGGAATTTACGACAATATTACAAACCTTTTTTGTGCATATGGCAGATTTTTGAAAGCCGCGCGGCGCCGGCAGAAGTGCGAAAAAGGGAGCCAGAACCGGGATTGGACGGTTCTGGCTCCCTTTTGGCTGAGGTTAGAGGCTGGCTTTGGCCCTCTGAGGTTCAGAAGGGGCTTTGAGCGGGGGCCGGGTGGTACACATCCTGCATAAAGGCGTCAGCCAGCGGTTCCCAGAGGTCGAAGCTGGGGTATTGGGACACGCCGCCGAACTTGATCTTGTCGCCGGCCTTGCCGTGGGGGACGCCGGCGAAGGTGTGGACCTCCACAGGCACGCCGTGCTCCAGCAGGCTGGGGTACATCCAGTGGAGGTTGTCCATGGCGGAGTCACCGCGGCCGACGGCGAAGAAGGTGGGCGGGTAGACCACGTCGGTGTAGTCAAAGTCAGCGCCATTGAAGCGCGGGCCGTAGATGCACAGGAAGGCGTCGGGCGCGCCGTAGTAGCGGTCCAGCTCGTCGGGCTCGTAGCCGGGGAAGTGCTGGGCCACGGTCTGCTTGCCGGAGAAGTAGCGGATGGTATTCTCGCCGGTCAGGCCGCCGTTGGAGAAGCCGGCAAAGGCGACGTTCTGCGGATCGATGCGGTACTGCGCTGCGTGGGCGCGGACATAGCGGATGGCGCGGGCGGCGTCGGCGCCGCATTCCTTGGCATTCCAAGGGTTGTTGTTGGGGCGGTTGAGCAGCAGGAAGCACTGATATCCCAGTGCCGCCAGATCCTGGGTGACCTGGTAGCCCTCGTGGATGCAGGAACTGCCATGGGCTCCGCCGGGGCAGACCACGACTGCGCCCTTGGGAGTCACGTCCTGCGGCACCAGAACCTCAAACATGTGAGGCCGGAAGTCCGGGTCGTGGTTGTAGCGGTAGTCGCTGTTGTCGCTGTACTCGGTCAGGGTCGGGACCTTGCCCTCGGGCCAGAGGTAGATGGGCTCCGGGGCGTCAGGCAGCTTCTGGATGCTGCCAACCAGGGCGATATACGCCCCGGCACCGGACTCGTCGCCGGTGAAGAGCAGCTTCTGCTCCAGGGCGGCGAGCCGCAGAACCTCTTCCTTGGGGTAGCAGGGCATATCGTCATAAAACGTGACGGCTTTGTGCATGTACTCGCCATACTTGGCGCGAAGCGCCTGCATACGGACCAGAAATTCGGGGATCTTTCTCTCTTCGGGCATGGCAGAGCCTCCTTGTGATATTTTAGTGAGAATATCATAACATATTTTGTAGTAGATGACAAGTCTAAGATATAAGACAGAATATGATTTGGACTGTATGCCGTATTTCCCGGCCCGACTTGTACGCCAGTCCAAGCCATGTTATAATAAAAATATGAAATGATAAAAATCTACCGGCCCAAAGGAGGACCCGAGGATGATCCAATGCCCGAAATGCGGCGAGCTGAACGCCGATTCCCGCAGCAGCTGTTTCCACTGCGGCGCATCCCTCCGCCGTGGCAGTGTCAAGACCCTCCGCCATTGCCCCCGGTGCGGCGAGGAGCTGGTCACCAGGAGCAAGGACTGCCCCTCCTGCGGGGCGGAGCTGGTGCTGGGCCGCGACCCCAACCGCCAGGAGCCCCCGGAGTCCAAGGTCGATTATGTCGTGCCGGAGCTGGGGATGTGGCTGGCGCTGCGCCGCGGGGATCATGAGCGCGCCAGGGAGCTTTTCATGCGCAGCCGGATGTACGCCCTGATCGGCGGCGGAATTGCGGCCTTCGTCCTGCTGCTGGCGCTGCTGTTCGGCCTGGCGGGGTGACAGGAGCAATGCCTCACAAATCACAAATACTTACAAAACCCGGTGCAGGGGGACACCCCTGCACCGGGTTTTCTGCTGGACCTCTATGGCTGCCTGCGGCCGATTCCTCAGAGCGCAAACCTACCCTCCACGACGCTGACGCCCAGCTCTGCGCTGCGGGCGTCGGGCTGGCCGCCGCCCACCCAGAGGGTATAGCTGCCGGGCTCAACGGCGCGGGAGCCGTCGGCACGATAGCTGTAGAGCGCCGGCTTCGGGATGGTCAGCTGGATGGATGCGGCCTCGCCGGGCCGCAGCGTGACGGCCTCCACGGCGCACAGGTGCCAGCGGGGCTGGGTCTCGTCTCCGCCGTCCCAGCGAACATAGCCCTGGATGACCTCGCGGCCGGCCACGGCGCCGAGGTTGGTGACCTGTACGGTGGCGGTGACGTCCTCGCCAGCCCGGATGGACAGCCTGCTGTAGCCAAAGCTGGTGTAGCTCAGACCAAAGCCAAAGGGATACAGCGGCTCGCCATAGTAGTAGCGATAGGTGCGGTTTTTCATGGAATAGTCGGTGAAATCCGGCAGATCTTCTACACCCCGGTAAAAGGTCACCGGCAGGCGGCCGGAGGGACTGAATTTGCCAAAGAGCAACTCTCCCACGGCCTCGCCGCCCAGCGCGCCGGGATACCAGGCCTGTACCAGGGCGTTGATGCGCTTGTCATCCACCGCCAGCGCGGAGCCGGACATCAGCACTACGGTGGTGGGCTTGCCCAGGGCCAAGACCTCGTCCAGCAGCCTGCGCTGGTTAGAGGGCAGGAGCAGGGTTTTCTTATCCCCGTCGGCAAATTCGTCGCAGCCTTCCCCGTGCATTTCCTCGCCCTCAATGGTCTCGTCGAGACCCAGGACCAGGATGACCGCGTCGGATTCCTCGGCGCAGGCCAGGGCCTCAGCGCTGCGGTCACCGTGGCCCATCAGCTCCAGGAAGTTGAACGTCTCTGGGACCCTGCCGAACAGGTGCAGCATCGACTCATCAGAGGTGACGGTTCGACCGCCCATCGACGGCATCTGGAAGGGCACCAGCTCGCAGCCGCTGCTGTAGCGGATACGGACTGCCCCGGCGTTGTGACGAATCCCGTCCAGCACGGTGATGTACTCCGAGGCGTCGCCGTGGTAGTTTCCCATCAGCGCTTTGAGGCTCATGGCGTTGGGCCCGATGACGGCCACCGACTCGATGCCCCGCAGAGGCAGCATACCATCGTTCTTGAGCAGGACCAGGGACTCCCGGGCGGTCTGAAGGTTCAGCGCCCGGTGCTCCGGACCATCCAGCAGGGCATGGTCGTACTGGAGCGGGCACTCATAGACCCCCAGGCGCAGCCGCGTCTGCATGACGCGGCGGCAGGCGGTGTCAATGTCCTCCTCGCTGAGAATGCCGCGTTCGACGGCGTCTTTGGCGTACAGATACACAAAGCCGAGGTTCATGTCGCAGCCCTTTTGGATGGCCAGGGCGGCGGACTGGGCCTCGTCCGCGGTGAGGTTGTGGCTCTTGTGGAAGTCGGCAATGGCGCCGAAGTCCGAGACCACCATGCCCTGGAAGCCCCAGTCCTCGCGAAGAATTTTGCCCAGCAGCAGCTCAGAGGCACAGCAGGGCTCGTTCTGACTGCGGTTGTAGGCGCCCATGACCTGGGCAACCTTGCCCTCCTTTACGCAGGCCTCGAAGGCCGGAAGATAGGTCTCGTGCAGATCTTTCTGGCTGACCAAGGCGTTGAATACATGTCGGTCCGCTTCGGGTCCAGAGTGGACCGCGTAGTGCTTGGCGCAGGCGGCGGTGCGCAGGTAGTTGGGGTCATCGCCTTGCAGGCCCTGGATGTAGGCCACGCCCATCTGACTGGTCAGCCAGGGGTCCTCGCCGTAGGTCTCCTGCCCGCGACCCCAGCGGGGATCGCGAAAGATGTTGACGTTGGGGCTATAGATGCTCAGCCCCTTGTAGAGGTCGCGCACACCGTGGGCGGCGTACTGCTCGTGTTTGATGCGGGCCTCAATTCCGGCGGCAGCGCCAACCTGCCGCACCAGCGCCGGGTCAAAGGTTGCAGCCATGCCGATGGCTTGGGGGAACATGGTGGCGGTGCCTTCCCTGGCGATGCCGTGGAGCGCCTCGCTCCACCAGTCCATCTCGGGCAGATCAAAGCGTGCCAGCGCCGGAGCGGAGGAGAGAATTTGGCTGATCTTCTCTTCCAGGGTCATGCGCGAGACCAGGTCCCTGGCCCGCTCGGCAAAGGACAGACTCGGGTCGCGGTAGGGTTCCATGGGGGGTCAACTCCTTTGAGAATTTTTCAAAAGCCCCAAGCAGCGTTCATACGAACTTAGAAGGCCCGGGGCTTGCGCCCGGTGAGCCAGTCCCAGTCCGGGATCTCCTCGGCGCCGGCGTCAAAGTCCAGCATCAGCTGGCCATCCGCCGGGGTGGCGCGCTGCCAGTCGCTGGGGGTAAGGCCCACGTATTTCTGGAAAATGCGGTAAAACTGGCTCTCGGACAGGCCGACGGCGGCGGCAATGGCCGGTACGCCCAAATCGCCGCGCTGGAGCAGGCCGAAGGCCGTGCGCATCCGCAGGAAGCTCAGGTATTCCCGCAGGGGGATGCCCATGTAGCTTTGAAACAGACGGAACACCGTCCGGCGGCTGTAGCCACAGGCCGCCGCGATGTCCTCAGCGGTGAGAGATTCACAGTGGTGCGCCTGGATGAAGCGCACGCAGCGGATGAACTCCGGAGGCACTCGGCGGTCTGTACGCTTGGCGGGGATGGTGTGGCGCAGCAGCAGCGCGATGAGCGCATGGGTCTCCGCCCGGGCCAGGTGCCAGAGCTGGCTGTCAGGGACGAAGCTGTCCTCCTTCTGGCGCAGTGGGGCGCACAGCTCCGCCAGCCGCCCACAGCCATTGCGCAGGGCAGCGATCTCGGGGTCGTTCTTGTCCAGGCCGCCCAGGGTGCTCAGCCACAGACGCCGGTCATCGTCCCGGTGCAGCAGCTCTTCGTCCAGCAAAACTTGCAGCTGAAGCCCACTGGCCTCGCCGTCGCGGTAGCGGTGGGCCAGGAGGCTGTCGATGACCAGCACATCGCCGGGTCCCAGGGCATAGGACGTCTGCTCGATCTCCACGGTCACGCAGCCGCGCATCTGGCAGAGCACTTCCACCCCGCTGTGCCAATGGGGGCGCTGGGCCATCAAGTTACACACGCCGGCCCAGATCTTCAGATCCAGGGCCTGGTGAAAGTCCGCCGTGACCTCATAATATCCGCGATATTCCCGCATTTTGCCCACCCCCTTTTTGAAACTGTTATTGATATTATACAATGTTTTCGGTGCTATGCCAATAGCAAACTGTAAAAGTTGAGGATTTTTACACACACGAGGGCCTGAAAACAACTCCACCCGGAGCGCATCTCCGCTCCGGGTGGACAAGACGGGATTCAATTGCGCAGGCTGTGCAGCGGGGCGGGGATGCGGCCGCCGCGGGCGATGAAGGCCGCGGGGCTCTCGGGGTGCACCGGCATGATGGGCGCGCTGCCCAGCAGGCCGCCGAACTCGACGCTCTGGCCCACGTCTTTGCCCTCCACGGGGATGATGCGCACGGCGGTGGTCTTGTTGTTGACCATGCCGATGGCCGCCTCGTCGGCGATGATGGCGGAGATGGTCTCGGCGGTGGTGCTGCCGGGGACGGCGATCATGTCCAGGCCCACGGAGCAGACGCAGGTCATGGCCTCCAGCTTGTCCAGGGTCAGAACCCCGGAGGCTGCCGCGGCGATCATGCCCTCATCCTCGCTGACGGGGATAAAGGCGCCCGAGAGGCCACCGACGTGGTTGGAGGCCATGACGCCGCCCTTCTTGACGGCGTCGTTGAGCATCGCCAGGGCGGCGGTGGTGCCGTGGGTGCCGCAGGTCTCCAGGCCGATCTCCTCGAGGATGCGCGCCACGGAGTCGCCCAGGGCCGGCGTCGGGGCCAGAGACAGATCCACCACGCCGAAGGGCACCTTTAGCCTCCGGGACGCCTCCTGCGCCACCAGCTGGCCCATGCGCGTGATGCGGAAGGCGGTCTTCTTGATGGTCTCGGCCACTACGTCAAAGGGCGCCCCCCGGACGGCCTCCAGGGCGTGCTGCACCACGCCGGGGCCGGAGACGCCGACGTTGATGACGCACTCCCCCTCGCCCACGCCGTGGAACGCGCCGGCCATGAAGGGGTTATCCTCGACGGCGTTGGCGAAGACCACCAGCTTGGCGCAGGCCATGCCGCTTTTGGCGGCGGCCTGCTTGATGACGCGGCCCATCAGCGCCACAGCGTCCATATTGATCCCCGCCCGGGTGGTGGCCACGTTGACGCTGGAGCAGACGATGTCCGTCTCGGCCAGCGCCTGGGGGATCGACGAGATCAGCCGCTGATCGGAGATGGTCATGCCCTTGTGCACCAGGGCGGAGAAGCCCCCGATGAAGTTCACGCCGCACTCCCGCGCCGCCTTTTCCATTGCCAGGGCAAAGGGAACGTAGTCCTCGCTGTCGCAGGCGGCGGCCACCTCGGAGATGGGGGTCACGGAGATGCGTTTGTTGACGATGGGGATGCCATACTCCCGCTCGATGGCCTCGCCCGTGGCGACCAGGTCCCGGGCGCAGCGGGTGATCTTCTCATAGATCCGCTGGGCGCACTGGCTGGGGTCTGGGTGGGCACAGTCGCGCAGGCTGATGCCCATGGTAATGGTTCGGATGTCCAGATTCTGGTGGTCAATCATGTCCAGGGTCTGGAGAATGTCTGCATGATTCACTCACTTCACCTCAGATCTTGTGCATGGCGGTAAAGATGTCCTCCCGCTGGATGCGGATGGACAGGCCCATGGCCTCGCCCTTTTGGATCAGGGCGTCGCGGATGGTGTCGAACGAGGCGTTTGCCGCCCCGATGTTGACCAGCACGGTCATGGTGAAAAAGCTATCCATGATGGTTTGGCTCAGGTCGACGACGTTGACGTTGTACTTTGCCAGCAGGGTACAGACCTCGGCGATGATGCCGACGCGGTCCGGGCCGATGACGGTAATGATGGCGCGCATATGTGTTCCTCCCAATGGGTGATTTTAGTTCAGCTCATCCAGATCTGCCGCAAAGGGGTACAGGCAGGTCTCCAAAAACCAGTTCAGCTCCGGCAGCGCCATGGCGTCCAGGGCCTGACGGGTCTGGCCTGCGGCCGACTGGAACTCACTGTTGCCGGCCTTGAGCTCTTCGATGCACTTGATGTGGGCCGAGAGCTTGTCCGCCGTCTTGACGATGCGCCGGACCTCCTCGTCGGATGCCAGCAGCAGGGGCCGGTAGCTCTCCCGCAGAGCCTCCGGCAGCATGGTCAGCAGCTTCTGGCTGCTGACGCGTTCAATCTGGTGGTAGGCGTCCCGGATGTCGGGATTGTCATATTTGATAGGCGTGGGCAGGTCGCCGGTGAGAATCTCCGAGGCGTCGTGAAACAGCGCCGCGGCGGCGCAGGCCTCCGGCGAGGGGCCCTCCAGATGCAGCACCTCCCGGCGGATGAGCGCCAGGGCGTGGGCCAGAACGGCTACCTGGTGGCTGTGCTCCTGAATATTCTCGGCGAAGGTGTTGCGCATGAGGCCCCAGCGGCCGATGTAGCGCATGCGCGAGAGCATGGCAAAAAAGGTGTTTTCCAATACCGCTCTCCTCCATATCATAGCATATTTTCGGGGGCTTGTAAATCAGGCAAGCGCGCTGCGGGGCGGCAGCGCGCTTGCCTGATGCGATCTCAGATGCCGGCCAGCTCCAGAAGAGCCGGGACCTTGGACTCCCAGCCCAGGGCCATGATGTGCACGCCCTGGCAATAGGGCTTGCAGGCCTTGATGATGCGGGCTGCGATCTCAATGCCGGTGATACCGGCCTTGGTCTTCTCTTTGTCGGCCTTCAGCTCTGCGATCAGCGCCGCAGGCACGTGGATGCCGGCCACGTTGTCGTTCATGAACTTGGCCATCCCCGCCGATTTGGGGATGATGATGCCCAGCTGGACGGGCTTGCCGAACTGCTTGGCGCGCTCCATGAATTGGATAAACTTTTCGGGGTCAAAGACCGCCTGGGTCTGGAAATACTCCGCTCCGGCGGCGACTTTGCGCTCCATCTTCGTCAGCTGGGCGTCGACGGAGTCGCTGCAGGGAGAGACCACGGCGCCCTTGGCAAAAGATGGCGCTTGGCCCACCAGCGGGTTGCCGCCCAGATCCACGCCCGACTCCAGCAGTTTGGCCGTGTGGATCAGCGACACGGAGTCCAGGTCGAAGACGGGCTTGGCCTGGGGGTGGTCGCCCAGTCTGGTGTGATCACCGGTAAGCAGCAGCAGATTCTCGATGCCCAGCATGGCGGCGCTGAGCAGGTCAGACTGCAAGGCAATGCGGTTGCGGTCCCGGCAGGTCAGCTGATAGATGGGGTTCAGGCCGGCATCTTTGAGCACCTTGCAGGTGGCCAGAGAGCCCAGGCGCATGACCGAGGACTGGTTGTCGGTGACGTTGAGCGCGTGAACCCCGCTCAGATAGGTCTTGGCCTCCTCGACCAGGTGGTCGATGTGGATGCCTTTGGGAGGGCCAACTTCGGCAGAGACGACAAATTCACCGCGATCGAACAATTCCGTGATTTTCATAGTCTAAATCTCCTAAACTGTAGTGGTTTCCTTGGTCCCTTCGCCGCCGGCGGCGAAGTTGCGGATCTGCGTCGGGCTCTTGAGCAGGTCCAGCCGCCCCAGGGCGGCCAGGCGCCTTTGGATGCGCTCCCAGCCGCACTCCATCGTGGGGTCAACCTCGCACATACCGTTCTTGGCGCCGCCGCACTGGCCGTTGACCAGACTCTTAGAGCAGGCGGTGATGGGGCAGATGCCGCCGGTGAGGTTTAAGTAGCATTCGCCGCATTGACCGCAGTCATGCTCCAGGGGAGTGAGGCCCTGGAAGCCAGGCAGGGGGTAGGTGTCGCAGGCGGCGCAGACCTTCATCTCCTCGAGCATGGAGGCGACCGTCTGCACGCCGACCCCACAGGAGAAGACCAGGACCATGTCGGCCTGGGAAATCTCGTCCATATGGGCCCGCAGCCGCAGGCGCAGGTTTTCGGGGTTGCAGATGTAATCGGCGGTCATGACGCCGGCGACCTTGCCGGCGCCAGAGAGCTCCTTTTGCACCGCGGCAGCCTCCTCCAGGGGGAAGCTCAGTTCCATGCAGCCGTGGCAGTGGATGAGAAAGGCCTTGCCGCTGACCAGGGACAGGAGGCTCTGTTTGTCTTTGAGCTTGGTTATTAACATATCACTTCATCTCCCTTACGGCGGCTTTGCCGGCCTTGATCTTGCTGACCAGGGGGATCTTGGAAGAGCAAATGTACTCGCAGGAGCGGCACTCAACGCAGTCCATGACGTTTTGCTGCTTCATGCCCTCCCAGTTGCCCTCGTCGGCGTATTTTGCAAAGCGCAGAGGCTTGAGCTCCATGGGACACACGTCGACGCAGCGGCCGCATTTGATGCAGGCCACGGGCGTGCTGTGGTCGGCAGAGACGGCAATGATGCCGTTGCTGCTCTTGAGCACCGGGACGTCCAGGCTGTCCAGGGAGAAGCCCATCATCGGGCCGCCCATCTTGACGGTGACGTCCTCGCCCTCGATGCCGCCGCAGTACTCCACCAGCTCCCGCACGCTGGTGCCGATCTTGACGATGAAGTTGCCGGGGGTTCTGACCTGCTCGCCGGTGACGGTGACGACGCGCTCGAGCAGCGGCATGCCGGTCCGGAGGGCGTCGGCGATGGCCTTGGTGGTGCTGACGTTGTCCACAATGGCGCCCACATCGGCGGGCAGGCCGCCGCTGGGAACCTGGCGGCCCAGGACGCGCTTGATGAGGGTCTTCTCAGCGCCCTGGGGGTACTTGGTCCTGACGGGGAAGACCTCGATGTTTTCCAGTCCGGCGGTCTTGCGCTCAAGGAGCGCAATGGCGTCGGGCTTGTTGTCCTCGATGACGATGATGCCCCGCTGCGCGCCCACGGCTTTGAGCATGGCCCGCAGACCGAAGAGGATGTCGTCCGGGAATTCCAGCAGAACGCGGTGATCGGCGGTCAGCAGCGGCTCGCATTCGCAGCCATTGAGCAGGATCGTGTCGATGGGCTTGGCGGGCTTGAGCTTGACGGAGGTCGGGAAGCCCGCGCCGCCCATGCCGACGATGCCGGCTTGGCGGACGATCTCGACAATCTCATCGGGGCCCAGCTCATCCAGAGACTTGTGAGGCTGCACGGAGGGGTGCAGCTCCTGCCGGCCGTCGGATTCGATGACCACGGACAGGACCTCGCCGCCCTTGGTGGGGTGCAGCCGCGGCTCCACAGCCACGACGGTGCCGCTGATGCTGGCGTGGATGGGGCTGCTGATGAAGGCCGCCGGCTCCCCGATCACCTGGCCGGCCAGGACGTGTTCCCCCACGGCGACCACCGGCTTGGCGGGCGCGCCGGCGTGCTGGGACAGGGGCATGACGACGGTTTCGGGCGCCGGGAAGCGTACCAGCGGCAGGTGGGAAGAGAGCTCCTTGCGCTCGAGGGGGTGGACGCCGCCATAGTAACCCTCAAGACGCTTTTCACGGATGGTCTTGACGTACTCGCTGATGGCCTTGTGGTCGATTTTGGACCAGTCTCGCAGCTGCACGCTCTGGGACTGAAATTCGTCCCCCCGGCCCTGGGCGGCCAGCCGCCGCTGGATCTTCTCCCAGGCGCAGTCCTTGCTGCTGTCGACCTCGCACTTGCCGTTCTTGGCGCCGCCGCACTGGCCGTTGAGCAGGCTCTTGGAGCAGTCAACGATGGGGCAGATGCCGCCGGTGAGGCTCAGATAGCACTGGGCGCAGGCGCCGCAGCGCCGCTCGGTGAGGGCCATGCCATGGTAGCCGGTATAGCGCAGAGAGTCACTGGCGGCGATGATGGACTTGCCTGTCAGCGCCGCGACGGTCTGGATGCCCAGACCGCAGGAGATCACGACGATGTGCTCGGCTGCGGCAGGGATCAGGTCTTGGAGCCTCTTCTCTGTCTGCACGCTGTTGCAGAGAAAATCCACCTCGGCCGTGCCGGTGATGGTCTTACCCTGCTGGGCGGCGAGCTGCGCAAAGGCAGCCAGATCCGGCTCGTGGACGGCCTCGTATTCTTTAAAGCATTTGTTGCAGGCAATGACGAAGAGGTTGTCCTTGCCGGCCAGGAGGGCGGTCAACTCGTCGGCCGCTTTTAGCTGAAACTTGGTATAGTTCTCCAATTGCTCACCTTCCTTGCAATTTCGTTGCGGGTCTTGCCCGTGCCCGTCAAAGCGCGCCCTGGCCTGAGGGGCAACGGCAGCTGCCGCAATGGCTGCGCTTGATGCGCAATATCATCTTGCAGTATAGCACAAAACGCCGCCAGTATCTAGTCTATGCACGATTTTTTGTCGAGAAAAATCCCTCTGCGCTGGTGGCGCAGAGGGATTTACTCCAAGGACAGCGCTGTCCTCGCCGGCCGGTACATGGCGGCACCGTCCAGCCCTCAGCCGATGCCAACCATCCGGTTGAGGCGGCTGATGTAGCTGCTGTCGTTGATCTTGAAGGGGTAGTTGATGACGATGACGTCGTTGACCTCGTGTTCGGCTGCAAAGGCCGTCAGGTCAAAGGCGGGGGTGGAGCTGCCGTTGAACTCCCGGGGGTCGATGACGTAGATGGTGTCGTAGTGGCTGGTCAGGAAGGGGACAAAGGCGTTGCCGTAGCTCTCCTTGAGCACGATGCAGCTCTTGCCAGTGCCGGCCTGGGTCTGGATGCGGCACAGGGGCGTGTCGCCGGAGATGAAGCAGAGGTACTTGTTGCCCACACTCTCAGACAGCTCATCGTTGACGACATAGATGGCAATGCCGTCGGTCATGCTGGCGTCGGAGAAATACCGCGCGTGGGACTCCACGATGGGCAGGTAGTAGTCTACGTAATCCGGGTTGTCCAGCAGATTCTGGCTCTGGCTGTAGCCCTTGGTGAAGGTGTACATCGTGCCGACAAAGTTCTCATAGCGCCCGGTCTGGAAGTTTTCCAGGGGCACGGCCTCCAGACCCGCCGTCTGGCAGAAGGCGGTGTAGGCGTAGTAGGCTCCCAGGGCCGTCCAGTGGTGGTCGGTGCGGAAGTAGATATACTCACCCGCGTGCTGCTCGAGCACGTGGAAGGCGTCGACGGTCTTGACGTTGACCATGTTCTCGTAGGCATAGTCGATGGCCGCCTCCTGGTCGTAGTTGCCTACATGGTAGAACTCCGGGGTGTAAAACTGCGCCTGGTTCGGGGTGATGAGGGAGTAGGTGGTCACGCCCTCTCCCATGGCGGCGGCGATGTTGCTGACGCAGGCGGCGTAGTCGGCGATGATAGAGTAGGTGTTGTAGGGAACCTCAATTGCCCGGTCGGGGAACATGAGAATGGCGTTGTCGGTGACGAAGGCCTCGCTGTCCTCGTAGGGATTCTCCCAGGCGGGCTCAGCCGGCTCCTCAGGCTCAGCTGGCGTCTCAGGTTCGTCTGGCGTCTCGGGTTCGACCTGACCAGAGGTCGTGGGGTCGGTATTGGGGTCGGTATTGGGGTCGGTATTGGGGTCGGCACTGGGGTCGGTATCGGGGTCGTCGGGGGTGCTGCCGCCAATGAACTCACCGGCCTGGCTCAGGGCATCTTCGACGTTATCCAGCCGCTCGCCAGGCCCGGCGGAGCTTTGGTAGTTGCCGATGACGACCATGGAGTCCTCACCCTTGCCCTGGAAGGTATAGAAGTCGTTCACGCTGCGGCTGAGGCTGGTCAGGCCGTCGCGGCCGGGGAACTGGTCGTTATAGTATTCCTCGAACTGGTTGACATAACTGCCGTCAAACCAGCTCTTGAGGCTAAAGTCCGGTTTCTGCGCCAGCTGCGTAGGGCGGCCGTCCTCGACGACGATGTCTTCGTCCCTGTCAAAGGCTGCCACGGCGCCGAAAACTACCAAAAACAGCAGCATCGCCGTCATCAGAAACAGATAGTATTGTTTGGCATTGCGCATTTGGATACCTCTCAGAATCGGAAATAAAGGAAGGGGTTGTAGCTCGAGCCCACCAGGGAGGCAGTGCACAGGAGCAATACGGCGAAGCTCAGGGCGAACATGACGCTGGCGTACAGCTTCTCCCGGCGCTTATAGCGGCTGCGGCCACTGCCGCACAGCCGCGCAAAAATGCGGTGCACCGTCCGGGGGATGCCAGTGCAGCCCAGGGCCGCTACCAGCATCAGAGGCAGGTTATTGAGGAAATAGGTTTTGGTGCTGATGGAGGCAAAGCCGTTGCCGGAGAAGCCCAGCATGGCCGCCAGGCAGGTCCCCAGCTTGCTCAGATCCGTGAAGTAGAACAGCGCCCAGCCGAAGACGACCAGCAGAAGCGTGAGCACATGGCGCAGGACCTTGGGAATGCGGTCCACCTGCGGGACGTACTTCTCAATGAGCAGCAGCAGGCCGTAGTAGAGGCCCCAGAAGATAAAATTCCAGGACGCGCCGTGCCAGAAGCCGGTCAAAAACCACACGATGAGGATGTTGCGGATATGCTTGCCTCGGCTCACGCGGTTACCGCCCAGGGGGATGTACACATAGTCGCGGAAGAAGCTGCCCAGGCTGATGTGCCAGCGGCGCCAGAACTCCGTGATGGAGCCGGAGAGGTAGGGTAGGTTGAAGTTCTCCGGGTAGCTAAAGCCAAAGATACGGCCCAGGCCGATGGCCATGTCGCTGTAGCCGGAGAAGTCGAAGTAGATCTGGAAGGAGTACATGAGGACGCCCAGCCAGGCGTCGCCGGTGGTGAGCGTGGCCAGCGTGCCGCCCAAAAGGCTGGTGGCCACGTCGCCGACGTAGTTGGCGATGAGGACCTTCTTGCCAAGACCGCAGCAGAAGCGGATCAGACCGTAAAATGCGCCCCGGACGGTGGTCTTGCGCCGCGACAGCTGCTCGGCCAGATCGCTGTAGCGCAATATGGGCCCAGCGATCAGCTGCGGAAACAGCGACACAAAGAGCGTGAAGTCCATAAAGTTCCGCTGGACCTTGACCTCGTCCCGGTAGACGTCGATGGTGTAGCTGAGGGTCTGGAAGGTGTAGAAGCTGATGCCGATGGGCATGACCAGGTTTGGCAAATCGAAGTGACTGCCAAAGAGGGCGTTGATGTTTTCCACGAAGAAGCCGGCATATTTGAACACGCCCAGATTGGCCAGGCAGGCCGCGCAGGCAAGCACCAGGGCGAAGGTCGCGGGCCATTGCCCCCGGTAGCGCTCAATGATCAGCCCGCAGATGAAGTTGACTAGGGCCACGAGAATCATCATGATGATCCATTTTGGCTCGCCCCAAGCGTAGAAGAATAGGGAGAAGAGGGTCAGCGCCGTGTTCTTCGCCCGCAGGTTTGGGCACAGGAAGTAGACGATGATGCAAATGGGTAAAAAGGCGTACAAAAAGTACAGGCTGGAAAAAACCAAGGGAAACTCACCACATTTCTTTCTAAGGTTTGCGTACGCTTAGTATACCAGACAAAGGCCCGCTGTGCAAGCAAAATACCGCTCTTTTAACGGCTTATATACGGGCCTCGACGGGCTGCGATGGCATTTCCTATGCCAGAGCTGATACCATGGGTGAAACACAAGGAGGTATCAGTTATGAAACGAACCTGGATCACACGCATCCTTGCGGCACTGCTGCTCTTGGCCCTGGCCCTGGGGGGCACCGCGGCCCTCGCCGCACCTCTGGGAGCTGCTCAACAGACGGATCTGGTAAGCATTTTGTTCCAGATTCCGGAGGGCGGCGGAACCGTTAGCCTCGACAACGGCGACCGCGCCTGGGAGATCCCCCACGATGGGTCCTACGCCGTGCTGGCTGCTCCGCCGGGAGACTACACCCTCCGCTGTGGTGAGTGCAGCGCCAGCATCCGCCTGGGCCAGGAGGTCGCCGTCCTGGGGGGCGAGGCCGCCTGGGATGGGGAGATCCTGACCATGGGCCGCCTGGGCAGCCTGGAGCTGCAGTGCAGCGTTCTGCCGGGGCAGGAGAAAACCATCACCATCCGCAGCGCCGGGGGCACCGACACCCGCACCGCGGCCTATGACCCGGCCTTGGGCGGCCAGCCGGTGATACACCGGCTCTCCCTCCCCGCCGGGGCGGTCAGTGTCAGCTGCGGGGAGCAGGTGTGGAACGTGACCCTGCGCGTAGGGGAGACCTCCGTGCTGCGGGTGGAGTAAAAAACAGGAACATTGACCACAAACGGACCCTGGAGCGCCATTATGACGCCCCAGGGTCCGTTTTACGCTTTTATCGAATCCGCAGCAGCTGGGCGATCTTATCGCCCTTGGGCAGCAGGTCGCAGTCGTCGCGGGTGATGATCCGCAGCAGGAAGACAAAGAGCACATACACCGCCCCGGCGGCGGCGATGGCGCCGATGCAGGCCAAGGCATAGGACAGCATGCCCGAGAGCACGTCATAGACCATATAGGCCACGATGCCCATGGCAGCGGTGGCAATGATGGGTTTCCAGATGACCTTGAACAGGTTCGGACAGGGCCTCACCACCCAGGCCATGGCAGCCAGGTCCATCACGGTGATAGCCGCGTAGCAGACTACAGTGCCGATGGGAGCGCCGACAATGTTGAGCGCCGGGTTGCCCACCAGGAAGTAGTTGACGACGAGTTTGATGACGCCGCCCAGCAGAAGGGTCACCATGGGGATGGTGACGTGGCCGTGGGCCTGGAGGATGGCGTTGACCATCAGGACAATGGCGTTAACGACCACCGCCGCGCCCAGGATCTGCATGAGCTTGGCCCCGACCATGAGCTCGGCGCCGGTGTAGCCGTAGAGCAGCTGCATGATGGGCTCTGCCAGCACTGCCAGCCCAGTCCCGCAGGGCAGCGCGATCAGCGACATGACCCGCAGGCTGCTCTCGCCCACCTTTCTCGCGCCCAGCTTGTCCCCGGCGGTGATGCGCCCGGAGATGGCGGGGATGACCGCCACAGTCAGGGGCGTAATCAGAGCCGATGGGAGGTTGAAGAGTGTCTGGGCGCTGCCATAGATGCCGCGCAGGGACTCTGCCTCGTCCAGAGCGAAGCGTGCGCCATCGACCAGCTGGTTCAGGACGATCTTGGTCTCGATGACTGTCAACAGCTGCAGGCCCGCTGCGCCGACGGTGATGGGGATGGCAATTTGCAGCAGGGTTTTCATGGTGCGGCCCAGGGGTTCTTGCTTGGCGTCGGAGGGTTCGATGCCGGCCATGGCGGCCCGGTGCTTGAGCCCCAGGTAGATGGCCGCCAGAACGGTGCCCACGGTGACGCCCAAAATCGCGCCTGCCGCTGCCACGGCGAAGCCAAAACCCAGCCGCACCAGCAGCCACGCCAGGCCGAGCCCCAGGACAAGCTTGCTTAGGGCTTCGATGAGCTGGCTGACCGCCGTCGGGGTCATGGAGCTCTGGCCCTGGAAGAAGCCGCGATAGCTCGAGAACAGGCACACGAAGAAGATGGCCGGCGAGAGCGTCAGAATCGACACCCAGCTGTCCGGGCTGCCGATGAAGGCTGCCAGGGGCTTAGCAAAGAGCAGCATCAGCAGCGCGCCTACCAGACCGATGGGGACGAACACTGCCAAAGATGCCTTGTAGATGCGCCCGATGCGGGCGCTGTCGCCCATGGTCTGCGCCTCGGCGATCATGCGCGACATGGCCACGGGCAGGCCAGCTGTCGATGCAATCAGCAGCACGGAGTAGATGTCGTAGGCGTTGAGAAAGTAGTTATAGCCCTGGGTGCCGATGATGCGCAGCAGCGGGATCTTATAGAACGCGCCGATGAGCTTGACGATCAGTGTGGCGGCGGCCAAAACGGCTGCGCCGCCTAGAAAGGTTTGCTTTTTGACCGGGTTTGACATGAATTATCCCTCCGTGGGTGTGGATTCATCGTCCTTCGGGTCGAAGAGCGTTGGAATCGTGTACCCTGCCAGCTCCTGGAGGACCGCCAGCTCGTCGATGGTGGGGAACTGGCCGTCCCGGTAGAGAATCCTGCCCCGGACCATGGTCAGCACCACGTCGTGACCGCTGGCCGCGTAGACCAGCTGCGAGATGACGTCGTGGCAGGGAATCAGATGGGTCTTGGTGAAGTCCAGCAGGATCAGATCCGCGTCCATGCCCAGGGCGATCTGCCCGCACTCGTCCTCGCGGCCCTGGGCGATGGCTCCGCCCCGGGTGGCCATCTTCAGAACCTCCGCGGCGGGCAGCGCGTCGGGCTTACCGGTCTGGACCTTCGCCAGCAGGGCAGCCAGCTTGATCTCCTCGAACAGGTCGAGGTTGTTGTTGGAGGCCACAGAATCCGTGCCCAGGGCGACGTTCATGCCCTCTGCGCGCATCCGGACCACCGGCGCGATGCCCGAGCCCAGTTTGAGGTTTGACACCGGGCAGTGCACCGCGCTCACGCCCCGGCGGGAGAGCATGCCCATGTCCTCCTCGTCCAGCCAGACGCAGTGGGCCGCGCTGGCGCGCACGTCCCAGACGCGGTGGCAGTCCAGTACCTGGGCCGGGGTCAGCCCGTTGCGCTCCAGGGACTCCTCGTGCTCCTTTTTGGTCTCGGAGAGGTGCACGTGCATCCCCAGGCCCTCCTCGGCGGCGTAGGTGGCCAGGGCCTCCCAGAGCTGATAGGTGGAGGTATACTCGCCGTGGATGCTGGCCTCGATGCGGATGCGGCCGTCGTCGTAGTCGTGCCACTGCTCCACCGCCTCGCGCAGCTCCACGCAGCCCGGGAAGGTGCGGAAGTCGAACTCATCGCCCTGGAACATGGTGGTGCCCCGGGCGATGTTGGCCTTGATGCCGCTCTGGGCCACGGCCTCGGCGATGGCACCGATGTGGTCGTACATCTCGCTGACGGAGGTGGTGCCAAATCGCAGCGCCTCCATAATCCCCAGCAGCGTGGCGTTGCGGACGGTGCGCTCGTCCATGCGGGCTTCGATCTCCCAGACGGACTCCAGCCAGGGCTGGAGCGGCTTGTCCTCGCTCCAACCGCGCAGCGGCGCCATCGGCAGGTGGGTGTGGGCGTTGATAAGGCCGGGCATGAGCACCATGCCGGTGCCGTCAATGGCCTCCTTGACCGGTTCACTGGGCATATGACGCCCAATGTAGGCGATACGCCCGCCGCGGACGCCGACAAAAGCGCCCGGCAGGACGTGCATCTGGTCGTCCATGGTGACGGCGGTGACATTACAAAATACGGTATCCATCGTGTCCCTCCATTGTCAGTGGCTCAGTTGATAAATTCCCGCAGCAGGGAGGTCTCCGGGACCAGGGCCGGGTCCATGGGATCCACCAGCTGCAACCGCTCGATCATGGTGCGGATATTGCCCAGCTCCGGGGCGTCTTCGGGCAGTGTCGCCAGCAGCGGCTCGGCAAAGCTGCGCAGAACCGGCACCTCGTAGGCCAGCGAGGTATCAAACGTGATGTTGGCCCGGTCTTTAAAAGGGGAGATGTAGAGCTTTTCGCCCCGGCGGATGTTGGGCCACTGCTGCATGGTGAACAGCGCGTCCGCGCCGCGGTAGTTGAAGTCCCGTACCGTCCGCCGCAGAAAACGGATCCAGGTGTGGGGCATGGCAACCTGGCCATCCTGCACCAGGTCTGTCCGGGCGCTGACATAGACCCCGGTGGCCCGTGGGTGGTAGAATAGCTCATTGAGCGCGTGGATGCCCTCAAAGATGACCACC
>CALWWH010000032.1 GCA_944385195.1 uncultured Oscillospiraceae bacterium
CTATACCTGTGGCTATACCTTCACCGCTGACGGAAAGGTCACCGTGCACCTCCGGGCGGAGCTGGCGGACTGGTTTACCCGCCCGCTGAAGCTCAGCCTGCCGCCGGAGTACGCCGGCTTTGCGCCCAAGGCCCCGTACCTCCCCCGCCTGGGCTTTGAGACCACGCTCCCCGGCGATGATGAGGCCTTCTCCTATTTCGCCCTGGGCCCGGAGGAGAACTACTGCGACATGAACCTCCACGCCGCCCTAGGCTGTTATGAGAGCACGGCCGCCGAGGAGTATGTGCCCTACGTTATGCCTCAGGAGCACGGAAACCATACCAAGGCCCGCGCCCTTTGGTTCGAGCGGGGCTTGTGTGTGCAGTCCAACGGCCAGTTCGAGTTCAACGTCTCCCGCTACAGCAGCGCCATGCTGACCGAGACCTCGCATGAGGCGCAGCTGCGCCCCGACGGCAAGACCCATCTGCGCATCGATTATCGCAACTCCGGCCTCGGCTCGGCCAGCTGCGGCCCGGCGCTGCGGGACGAGTATGCGCTGCGCGAGAAGAACATCGATTGGACCTTTATGATCCGATAACCCCCAGCCCATATCTGCCCTTAACAAAGTATCCGGCCCGCTGGATCAATCAGCGGACCGGATGGTTTATTTTTTCAGGCAATGGGTCCACTCGATGGCGTCCGTTGGGCAGATGCTACGGCAGATCCCGCAGCGGATGCACTCGGCGTCGTTGGGGCGGCGCCTGGGGTCCACCTGCATGGGGCAGGCCTTAGCGCAGGCCCCGCAGCCGACGCACTTGGATTCGTCGACGCGATGGCGTAAGACGGCGATGCCGTTAAAGAGCGAGTAGACCGCGCCCAGAGGGCATAAGTACTTGCAGAATGGGCGATAGATGAGAATGGACAGCAGCAAAAGGGCGATCAACAGGGCGTTTTTCCAGGCGTAGAGCCAGCCAATGGCGCCGCGCAAACCCTCGCCGAGCAGCACCAGGGGCACGCCGCCCTCCAGCGTCCCTGCCGGGCAGAGCAGCTTGCAGAACCAAGGCGGGCCCTGGCCGATCAGATCGACGGCAAACAGGGGCAACAGCACGACAAAGACGGCAAAGATCACGTATTTTAGCTTGCGCAGGAGCTTGTCCCCGCGAAATGTCCCGATTTTCTTGAAAAAGGGAATCTTGTGCAGCAGCTCCTGGATCAGTCCGAAAGGACACAAAAATCCGCAGACAAATCGCCCGGTGAGCGCGCCGAGGAAGATCAGAAACCCCGCCACAAAGAACGGGAACCTATGCTCCCGCCCGCCGATGACGGCCTGGAACGCTCCAATGGGGCAAGACCCCAGGGCGCCGGGACAGGAGTAGCAGTTGAGCCCCGGCAGGCATAGCCGCTTGAGCGGCCCCTGATAGATCTTCCCCTGGACAAAGCCCAGAAGATAGCTGTTGCTCACAAGCGCCCACAGCGCCTGAATGCCGAGGCGGACATGCTGCTGTTTTTTTGTTTTCTTATCCAATGCCGATACACTCCAAACAGATCCGGACCGCCTTGGCGAGGATCACTTCCAGCTCATCTGCCCAGACGCCGATGGCCATGAACGCCGTGCCGCAGAGGACCAAAGCCGGTCCAAGATAACGTTTGATAAACTGCTTCATACCTTTTTCTCAGCCTTAACGATGTTAATCCACTTCTTGCTGTAAAGACGCCGGAAGCCCACAAAGGTCTTTAGGACCGGGTCAAATCGCAGGAGCATATAGGTCACGAAGGGCGGCAGATGCCAGACCAGACCGGCGAGCGCGCCAAAGGGGATGGACACAGCCCAGAGGAAGATGACGTCCATGACCATCAGCCAGCGAGTGTCGCCGCCGCCGCGGAGGATGCCCTTGGTAAGCATGTTGGCTGCGTTCATGAACAGGCTGTTGAGAGCGGCTGCGTAGAGCAGCTCCAGGGCAATGACGCGGGTGGACTCGGTGATATTGTACATGCTGATATAGGGAGTGCCCGCGACGATGAGCACCAGAGCCATTGCAATGCCCAGGCCGACGCTGATCCAGCAGCAGGTGACACCCTGTCGGAAGGCCTTCTCCTTGTCGCCCTCGCCTAGGGTGTTACCAATGACGACACCGCCAGCCACGGCGCAGCCCTGGGTGAAGGTGGTGGTTAGGCGCATGATGGTGGAGATGATGGCATAGGCCGCCACGAAGCTGGCGCCAATGTGGCCCATGATGATCGAGACCACGTTCGTACCGAGGCCCAGGATGGTATCGCTGATGATGACCGGCGCACCATAGCGGAAAAAGCTGCGGATATAATCCCGGGTGGGCTCAAAGAGGTGCTTGAAACGATAGCCGATGTGCTTGTCTACAAAGAAAACGTAGCCGAAGACAAAGACCAGCTGGAAGGCATAGGAGATGACTGTACCCAGCGCCGCGCCGGCGATCTCCATCCGGGGAGCGCCGAACTTGCCGAAGATAAAAATGTAGTTGAAGATAATGTTCAGGATAAAAGCACCGATGGCGGAGTACAGCGGCACGTTCGCCTTGCCGGCGCTGCGGAGGACCAGCGTGATGGGAATGGTTAGCAGCATGAAGAGCATGGAGAAGGCGACGACCTTCAGATACTTGATGCCATACTCAATGACGTGCTGCTCGGAGGTGTAGATGGTCATGATCTGACGAGGGAAAAAGAGCGTGGCCAGGGTTGCCAGAAGGCCGATGACAAAGGAGACGCGGAGGGTGATGGTCATGACCTTGCGGAAGGAGCCCATGTCTCTCTCGCCATAGAATTGCGAGGCCAACACGACGGCTCCGCCGCCGAGGCCCATACAGATGATGTGGAAGAAGTTTAGAAAACTGCCGGCAAGAGAAGAGGCAGAAATTTGCGCCTCCTCCAGAGACGAGAGCATGACAGTGTCCATGATGCTCACGCCCACTGTGATCATCTGCTGCAAAACCACTGGGACGGCCAGCAGCAGAAGCTTTCTGTAGAAGGTTTTGTCATTGACGAAGGTACGGGATAGCCAGGCTTTCATTGCATTTTTAGATCCTTTCGTTAAATACTTAACTATATTAATATACCAAATTTCACGATCAACTGCAAGGGTAGGATCTCATAAACCTGTGAAAATTTCCTGGGCAGCGGGCACAAAAAGGGAACAGCCCAAAGGCCGTTCCCCATAGGGTATTGGTTCTGCTTTAAGGGGTGGGATCTTCCGTGTCAAACCAAGGAAAGGGCAGAGCGCCTTCTTTGTCAGGCTCTTCTACCGGGGGAACAAGCGCCTCAGGAAATTCAAAAATCTCAGGGCTCTCGGGCGCCCCCTCAGTCGGCGGTTCCTCGCCGGGCGAGGCGTCCTCGGACGGAAGATCGCCGGGAAGGGACGGCTGCTCCGGGTCGAAAATTTCATCCGGCGCCGGGGCTTCCGGGTCAGGCGGGAAAATGTCATCCGGCACCGATTCCTCCGGCGGGGAAACAGGCTCTTCTGGCTGCTTGCCGACGGTAATGACCTGGTCGCGCTTATGGTAGGTACTCTCGGCCTCGAAGGCAGTGGAGAGTAAGTTGCCATCCCTGTCGTAGACGTTACGGTAGGTACGTACCACGCGGCCGGTGTAGGGAGTAATGGAGACCTGTTGGTAGTCTGGCGGAAGCGTCTGGTCTTCGTTGATTACCACTTGCCAGGGAGTCGTGGAGAGCGTTTCTGAGGTGACGACGGCATAGTGACCGTCCTCGTTGGTGCCCCAGAGCGCGATGTGGACGTAGCCGCCGCTCACGCTGGCGTCGATTCGCATGGGATAATCGGTACTGTTGCGAAACTGAAAGTCCAGGTTGCCATCCCAGTAGATGGTGGCGTCCTGCCCTTCGGGGACATAGTCGACAAAATACATGTGTTCCGTTCGCTGCACGATCTCCAAATCTGCCCGCAGTGCACAGACATAGATGGTCGATGCCACTTGGCAGATGCCGCCGCCGACGCTGTCTGTGGTCTCGCCATTGAGGTAGATGGCGGCGTTCTGGTAACCGCGCTCGTAGGTACGCTCGCCGACGGTATCGTTAAAGGAGAAAACGTCGCCGGGGTTTAGCACCGTACCGTTAATGGCCTGGCAGGCCAGCACCAGGTTGTTGGTGCGGGGGGCGATGGGCGTGTGGGGACTGGAGTAGCTGCCCATCTCGTCGATGAAAAGCTTTTCCTCCAGCACAGCGGCGGTGATGGCCGGCTCCTGGTGTTGGACGAGAATGCGGATCTCCGTGCCGTCGGGGGCGTTCAGCGCCTCCAAGGCTGCCTCCAGGTCAAAAGTCCTGCCCACTACCTCGGGAAGGATGGACGCTGTTTCGGGGTCCCAGCGGGCGTCGGCGGGCTCGATGCTGAAGCGTTCGTGCAGCGCTTCCACTTGTCGCTGGCCGCTGAGCGTCAGGTCATACTCTGCTGTAAGGCTGTCTTTGCCCGCTTTGCAGGCACTCAGAATGTCTGCTGTGAGGCTGTTGGGGTCGATGGATTTTCCGTCACGGCCCTTGATGATGGTGATCTCATCCTCGCTTTGGCGGATGATGCAGTTGGTGGCGCGGTCTTCCAGGCTCTCGGAAAAGGTCTCGACGGCGCTGCGGATCACGTCCTCGTCGATGCTCTCACGGCACACAGGGTCCAATGCCAACGGGTGATCGCCGGCCCAGCGCAGGGCCTCATCCAGCCGGGAGACGATGCCGCGGCCGTGCTGCCAGGCCTCAGAAATGACGGCATCCATGGTTGGAATCGTCTTGCTGCGGAACTTTTTGATGCTCAGCTCCCGGTCCGGGAAGGTCACAGTGAAGGTCTCGGCGTCCGCCTGGGATTGCAGTACCGCGGAAACACGTAGTGCGGCGTCTTCTCTGTTCAGACCGGATACGTCGATACCGCAGATACTCACGCCGGGGAGGATGAGGTCATACTCCTGCAAGGAAGGAGTTGTCGTGCCGGAAAGGCTTCCCTCAGACCAGTTGCCCACATAGTGCAGTACGCCAAAGACCACGCCAGCGGTCACCACCAGCACAGCGCAGAGCACGGATAACAGTATGACAAAGCGTTTTGACGGTTTCTTTCCCATAACATCACCTTCCCGTGGAGCATCATACCTAGTATACCCCCTTTTAGCCGCAGATGCAACTACAGAGCGGTACAACTTTCGACAATTTAAAGACGATGACCCGCTGTTGGATAGACGAGGAACATGTGGTGGGAGTTCCTATCTGAGGGAAAAAACTGCACCGCAGCAATGAACTGCAGTGCAGAAAATGAGACATTATGCTTCACCTGTCGTGGGAAGCGCTTCGAACGTACCTCCTTGGGCGGTATGCTCCAGCATGGACATCAGCTCCAGCACACTGCGGAAATGCAGTGTCTGCCGCTGTTCCAGCCAGGTGATCTCACCCTGCCAAGTGGCGTTGTGCTGGAAAAGGACACGAATGGAGAAGGTCATCAGCTTGCCGTATTGGGGTGGTTTGTCGTTGCCGGCAGCAGTGAAGGGCAGCATGGTGCGGAGATTCTGCTGCTTACCCATAGCAGCAGACCGACGAAGACTCTCGTCGATCTGGACCAGCAGCTGGCTGATTGTCTGGAACGGTTTTGTCTCGCCAAGGCTTGTGTGAAAACAGGTGCCGACCGGACTGCCATTCTCTACGGCGTTAACCGATATGAGAAACACGCGAGACCGATAATCGGCTGCATATCCCATAGAAACCACTCCTCCTTCGCGAAAGATACTACTTACGTCCCCATCATAACACACTACAGTTACATTTTCGGTTACATTTTCAGCAGCAGGGATAAATTTTGAGCGTATCTTGACAAAGAACACAATATATGATATACTCGTGACACGATATATCGTTACTCGATATAGTGCAAGGAGGGATTGCGATGCCGGTTGGTGGGACCGCTGCGGCGCTGTTGGGGGTGAAGCCATGACAGAGGCGATGTATTATGTGCTCTTGGCCCTGGCGCGGCCTGCCCACGGCTATGCCATGATGCAGCAGATCAGGGTTCTCTCCAATGGACGGGTGCAGATGGGCCCGGGAACCATGTACGGCCTGCTGACGAAATTGCAGGACCTGGGATGGATCGTCCTGAAAGCGGAGGAGGGCCGGCGCAAAACCTATGCCCTGACGGAGGATGGGCATACGGCGCTGCTGGCAGAGTACGAGCGGCTGCAGTGCCTGCTTCGCGATGGCGCGTTTTTGAAGGAAGGAGTGTCGGAGCAATGAACCACACATGGCGCAGAACCCCTGAGATCTGGGCATTTCAGGAGTCCCGGGCACATTACGCAAAGATGGCGTCCAAGGGTTGGATGCTGCAAAAACGCGGTACAAAATGGGACCGCTTCATCCGCTGTGCGCCGAAGAAGCTGCAATTCTGGCTGGAACTGACGCGGAACAATCCCGGCGGCGGCTTTTTTGACGACCCGGACAGAATCCCAGAGGAAAAGCTGGCGCTTTATGAGGAGTGCGGCTGGAAGCTGGTGGCGGAAAACGGCGGCGTTCACATCTTTGCCGCCCCGGCAGGGGAGGAGATCCCTCAGCCCTATGATATCGACGACCCCCAGCAGGACGAGATGGTGCGGGGATTGCAGAAGTTTTATCGCAGCAGCCTGATTGGGCTGCTGATCGCCAGCCCCCTGTGCCTGATCATAGCAGTGGCCTTGATGTTTGCACCGCTGCATAAGGCGCTGGGCGGATGGTGGTGGATTGTCTTCTGGGCGCTGGTGCTGTTGGAATCGGTCTGGAACAGCTGCTATGGCGTCATCCAGCTGCGCCGCCTGCGCAAACAGTTGCAGCAGGGACAGTGGCCCGGCGCAAAATCTCACCACGGGTTCAAGGCCGTGAGGCATTTGCTGCGCGCTCTGAGCTTGTTTGCGCTGGTGCTGGGCCTGGGGCTGGTACTGGTCAGCTGGCGGCATCAGCAGCAGCCGCTGCCGGAGCAGACAACCCTCTACCCGATGCCATCGGAGGTCTTTGAGGTTGAGCGCACGCCGGATGAGGAGACTTTCCTGGCCGGCATGGCGAGCGTGAAGAGGGTCAATCAGGTCAGCGTGACCTATGCTTGGCCGTTCTTCAAAGTATACGAGATGCGCGAGGCCATCGACGAGGATCGCATGAACGTGTACCAGGACGTATACGTCCTCCAATTTGAGGGCATGGCCCCGGCCATCGCCCGGGCGCTGATGGCGGACGGAACCTTTGCCGCTGCGGAGAGTTATGTCCCCGTCGACATTCCGGGACTGGATGCGGCGTGGTACGTCCCTGGCGGGATGGAGTATGTGGCCTACAGGGAAAATTTCGTTGTCTATGGGACGATCGCCGGCAACATCGGCGCCGGGGATGAGAACCTGCTGGCCATGTTGGAGGCCACGGCGCTGGTTTGGAACTAAGACCAAGAGGACGCACCAGACGGTGCGTCCTCTTACTTTTACGCGATCAAAGCAGCGCCAAAACCTCGGCGGCGTTGGTGTCTGGCTTGACCTTCGGCATTGCGTGGCGGATGACGCCATCCGCATCAATAATATAGGTGCTGCGGACAACGCCCATGCTGACCTTGCCGTAGTTTTTCTTCTCCTGCCAGACGTCGTAAGCCTGGATGGCTTGCAGCTCGGGATCGGAGAGCAGGACAAAGGGCAGATCATACTTGGCGGCAAACTTTTGGTGAGAGGCCACGGAATCCTTGCTGATGCCGATGACCGTGACGTTCTTCTCTTGGAAACGGTCGTAGGCCGCTGCATAAGCGCAGGCCTGACGGGTACAGCCAGGGGTGTTGTCCCGGGGATAGAAGTAGAGTACGACCGTCTGACCGCGAAAATCGGACAGAGAGACAGCGTTGCCATCCTTGTCACTGAGGGTAAAATCAGGCGCCTGGGTGCCGACGGGGAGCATAGCATTACCTCCTTAGACTTCGATGTTGGGGAGCAGGGACTCGTCGTCCTCTACCCATTCGGAGACCATGATGACAGTGTACTCCGTGGGGGTATTGCGGATGACCACCCGCTCGATGCCGGCGTTGATAATCATGCGGCGGCACATAGAGCAGCTGGTGGCATCGGGGATCAGCGGCCCGTCAGCGCTGTCGTCGCGGCCCACCAGATAGAGCGTTGCACCGATGCAGTCCCGCCGGGAGGCGGAGATGATGGCGTTGGCCTCTGCGTGGACGCTGCGGCAGAGCTCATAGCGCTCGCCGCTGGGGATGTGCATCTGCTGGCGAATGCAGTAGCCCAGGTCAACGCAGTTCTTTCGGCCGCGAGGGGCGCCGTTGTAGCCGGTAGAGATGATCTCGTCGGCGCGGACGATGATGGCGCCGTAGAGACGGCGGCGGCAGGTGCTGCGCTCCAGTACGGTCTGGGCGATGTCCAGATAGTAGTTTTCTTTATCAACGCGCGGCATGGGTGCTCCTCCTCATGTAGTATATTCGGAACGTCAGATCTTAACAGACCAGCCGAAAGGATCCTCCCGGCGGCCCCATTGGATGCCGGTCAGCTCGTCGTAGAGCTTTTGGGTCACGGGGCCAATCTTGCCGCCGTTGACGGTGAAGTGTTCGCCGTGGAAGCTGAGCTCGCCGATGGGGGAGACGACAGCTGCGGTGCCGGAGCCAAAGGCCTCCTCCAGGGAGCCGTCGCGGGCGGCGGAGACCAGCTCGTCGACGCTCAGGCGGCGCTCAGAGACAGGATAGCCCCAGCTGCGCAGCAGCTCCAGGCAGGACATACGGGTGATGCCGGGCAGAATGCTGCCGGAGAGGGCAGGGGTGACGATCTGGCCGCTGATCTTGAAGAAGACATTCATGGCGCCGACCTCTTCGATATATTTGCGCTCCACGCCGTCGAGCCAGAGCACCTGAGAGTAGCCCTGCTTCTCAGCACGGTCACCGGCGCGCAGAGAGGCCGCGTAGTTGCCGCCGCACTTGGTAAAGCCTGTGCCGCCCCGGACGGCGCGCACATCCTCTTCCTCGATCATGATCTTGACCGGGGCCAGGCCCTCGGGGTAGTAGCTGCCGACGGGGCAGAGGATGATGGCGAAAAGATAGGTGTGGCTGGCGTGGACGCCGATGTGATTGTCAGTGGCGAAGATAAAGGGGCGGATATAGAGGCTGGTGTCCTTCTCGCGGGGGACCCAGTCCTGCTCCAGCTTGACCAGCGCCTTGACGGCCTCGACGCAGTCGTCAACGTTAACCTGGGGGATGCACATCCGATCACAGGAGCGGTTCATGCGCTTGAAGTTCTCCTCCGGGCGGAATAGGCGGATGTCCCCGTTGGGGTCGCGGTAGGCCTTCATGCCCTCAAAGATCTCCTGGGCGTAGTGCAGAACCGTGCAGGCCGGGTCGATCTGAAAGGGCCCATAGGGCACGATGCGGGGGTCATACCAGCCCTTGCCGGTCTCGTAATTCATGAGGAACATATAATCGGTCATGTAGGTGCCGAAGGCCACCGGGCCGGTGGGCTTGGGCTTGAAATGGGTCGTGTATTCGTAGCGGATGTTCATATGCTTTGCCTCCTAGTGTTTTTAGGCAGCCTCATCGACAGGCCGCAGAGTGGGACGGCCTATCTGCAGTGCGCTTCACTTTGTTAAATTATATCACCATCGGATATTTTCCGCAAGTGTCAGTGTGCAAAAAAACGCAGCGTTTTTTGGATATACCCCTTGACATGATATACTACGTGTGATATAGTATAACGCAAGGAGGGATATTATGTTAGATGTACAACTCAAGCGCGGCTTGCTGGATATCTGCGTCCTGCGCTGCATCGCCGACGGCGACAGCTATGGCTACCAGATCATCCGCCAGTTGGAAGACAGCATTGTCATCTCCGAGTCCACGCTCTATCCTATTTTAAAACGCCTGGAGAGCGCCGGGGCGCTGGAGACCTATTCTGTCGAACACAACAGCCGCCTGCGCCGGTTTTACCACATCACCGACCACGGGCGGGAGAAAATCGCCGACTTCTTGGAAAGTTGGCCAGAGATTATGAAAATCTATGAATTTATCAGCCGGGAGGAGACACACCATGACGAAACGTGAATTTTTAAAGCAGCTGAGGGCTTGCCTGAGCCAGTTAAATCAGTCGGACCGGGATCAGGTTTTGTTCTACTGGTCCGAGGCCATCGATGACAGGCTGGAGTCCGGCATGACGGAA
>CALWWH010000033.1 GCA_944385195.1 uncultured Oscillospiraceae bacterium
GGATCGAACCCTCGAACCTCACGGATGCGAACCGTGCGCTCTCCCAGCTGAGCTACAGGCCCATTTCAGCAGCCCTTGTATTATACCATATCTTGCGTCGAAGTCAAGGGGAATTTTGAATTTCAGAGCAGCCAGCAGGGGAACGGCCCGGGCCGTTCCCCTGCTGGCTGCTCTCAGGCCTGTTCATAGTATACTTTTCGGGAGTATTCGTAGACCTCCTCCAGGAAAGCCGGTGGGCAGGTGCGCATGGCATAGATGCTCAAAGTGACTGGTTTGCCTGGCTTGGAATACTGCTCGACAAAAGCTCTGGCCCTCTGGCGCTGCTTCTCTTCGGAGAGTTCTTCCCATTTCTCCTCCTTGGGCCAGACTCCAAGGACGATCTTGTCCCCATAGAGTTCATAAAGCTTCTCGATATCATTCATAGGCTGAGGACTCCACTGATCAAAACCACCGTCGATATAGCACTGGATACGGTCGGCATTGTGGCCGCAGGAGTGCAAGGTCGCAATGCGGCCCTTGGCGTGAATGTGATCCGTCAACTTCTTCATGTAGGGCACAAAAAGCTCGTTGGCGACGTCCATGGAGAAAAACGGCGCTTTCTGCGCACCCCAGTCGTCATGGACATTGATCTCTGTCAGCTCCGGATAGTATTCGCAGAGCTTATCCACCAGCCTGCAAGCTAGCTCCGTAGTGGCGCCGAAGAGCTCGTGGAGCGCATCCACCTGCTCCTCATCAATCAGCGCCATCGCAGCGGGCATGAACTCCATAAAGGAAATCAGGCGCTCAAACCAAAATCCGTTTATAAAGGTCATGGACGTACCAAAACGCATGTCGATTTTCTGATCTTTGCAATCCGCTTCCCAATCCCACTCATCTATATTGGGGATGAGAATCTTCTCTTTCCAGTCGTTTACATCCTCCAGGATGGGATCTCCGACAGAGATAGAACCCCCAGCCTCAGGGACAAACTTCCAATGTACCCCAAAAACATCGTCCATATCAGCGCCCATGCCGCGGCTGAGGTATTTGTTATACAGTGCACACTGGATGCCACTAGACTCACCAGGCAGCGGAATCCAAAACGGATGCTTGTCCACATACAAGGCATCGAGATTCTGCCGGGGCGTTACGGGCGTGCGGTAGACCTTTTTGCCAGCCATGCCAAAGGGATTGGGGATCTCCTCCACAACTTGAAGCTCGGTCTTTACAAACGGAATACGTTTAAACAATGGTACTCCTCCTTAAAAGAATTCATTAATAGTTATTCTATAACAGGAGCGCTGATCTTGCAACAGTTTTTTTGTAAGTATTCCGAAAATCTCCAGATTTGTCATAGCTCACGAGCGCCTTAGGGCCATCGCCGACTTGCATCTGCAACGTTTCAAAACGGTTTAACCAAAGAAAACCGCCCCTGTCCATGACAGGAGCGGTTTAAAGACTCAAAATGGCAAATTAGCGGGCTTCCTTCATACGGGCGAAGCAATCGCTGCAGTAAACAGGGCGATCGGACTTCGGCTCGAAGGGAACGCGGGCTTCGTTGCCGCAGGAAGCGCAGATGGCGGTGAAGAACTCACGGGGGCCACGAGCAGCGTTTTTGCGAGCATCACGGCAGGCTTTGCAGCGCTGAGGCTCGTTCTGGAAGCCACGCTCTGCGTAGAACTCCTGCTCACCGGCAGTGAACACGAACTCATTGCCGCACTCTTTGCAAACTAAGGTCTTGTCTTCGTACATGGATATTCCCTCTCTTTACGGTTTTGCCCTTTACGGTTCTTCCCACTTGCTGGTAAGGTCTGCTCAGGGTCATTTATAATTGCGAACGGCGGGAAGCCGTAAACGCCTTGGTATGGACGGCAGCATCATGGGCGAAACCGTCTCTGCTGTGCATTATACGCTTTGCACAAGTTAAAGTCAAGTACAAATCTTTCAAATTAACGTTTTTTCTAAAAATTCATTGATTTTTTTGTAATTCCTGAATGAGTTTCAGCAATTCCTCTGCGATCTCCTGAGCCTGTGCAGCATCCATAGCCTCAACCATAACACGAATGAGGGCCTCTGTCCCCGAGGGGCGAATGAGAATGCGCCCCTCCTTGCCGAGCTTGCCCTCCGCCGCCGAGATGGCCTCGGTAAGCCTTGGATTCTGCATGACCGCGCGGCGCTCGTCGACGTAGAGGGAGGCCTTGGCGCCCAGGAGCACCTGGGGGTAGCGCGGGATGGCACCGACCAGTTCGCTGACCGTCTTGCCTTCCTGGCAGACAATCTGCAAAAAATGCAGTGCCGTCAGCTGGCCGTCGCCGGTGGGCATCTCATCCATGAAGATGATATGACCAGACTGCTCGCCACCCAGGGACATGCCCTCTCGCTCCATCATCTCCAACACATAGCGGTCACCAACCGGAGCGCAGAGCAGCTTCAAGCCGCGGGACTCGCAGTAGCGGTGCAGCCCCAGATTGGACATGACCGTGCCGACAAAGCCTCCACCAGGCAGCCTTCCCTGCGCCTTGAGGTGTTCTGCACAGACAGCCATCATCTTGTCCCCGTCGACCTCTTCTCCCTTCTCATTGACGATCAGGCAGCGATCCGCGTCGCCGTCGAACGCCACGCCAATGTCATAGCCGCCGGCTGCAACTTCCTGGCCCAGCTTCTTTAAGTGCGTGGAGCCGCAGTCCCGGTTGATATTGACGCCATCCGGGGTGTCGTGGATAAAGCGAACCTGCAGCGGAAAGCGGGAAAAGAGCTTCTTGGCGGTGGCACAAGCCGCGCCGTTGGCGCAGTCGATCAGCACTTTTAGGCCGGTCAGAGGCTGCGTGACCTTCTCGGCCAGGTGGTTGATGTACTCCTCGGCCCAGGCCTCGCAGTGGCGAACATGCCCCAGCTCCGCACCCTGTTTCAGAGGCAGAGACTCCTGAGCAAGAATCAAGGCCTCGATCTCCTCCTCTGCTTCGTCAGAGAGCTTCCTGCCGTTAGGACCGAAGAACTTGATGCCGTTGTACTCAAAGGAATTGTGGGAAGCGGAGATGACTACGCCCGCATCTGCGCCGCCCCAGGCGGTGAGATAGGCCACCGCGGGGGTTGAAATCACCCCCAGGGTGATGACATCTGCACCACAGGCACAAAGGCCGGCAATCAGCGCCCCTTCCAGCAGATCGCCGGAAATCCGGGTATCCCGGCCCACAACCACGCAGGGCCTGTGCTGATTGTTTTGGCCCAACACTACTGCGGCAGCCTGGCCGACGCGATAGGCCAAGGGAGCGTCCAGGGACTGGTTGACGACACCGCGGATGCCATCCGTTCCAAATAACTTACCCATACAGGTTCCTCCTCATTCAAAGAGACAGCTGTCCCTCAAACTCAATATGCAGATGCTCGTAGGCCAGCCGCGTGACGCAGCGGCCGCGCGGCGTGCGGGTCAGAAATCCCAACTGCATCAGATAGGGCTCGTAGACATCCTCCAAGGTGACCGCCTCCTCCCCAACGGTAGCAGCCAGGGTCTCCAGGCCAACAGGGCCGCCGCCGTAGTTGCGGATAATCGTCATGAGCATTCTGCGGTCCGTGGAATCCAGGCCAAGTTCATCGACTTCCAGACGGGACAGGGCTTCGTCCGCCGCCCGGCGAGTGATAACGCCATCGTGGTAGATTTGCGCAAAATCACGGACGCGGCGCAGCATGCGATTGGCAATACGGGGTGTACCGCGGCTGCGGGCTGCGATCTCCCGGGCACCGTCCACATCAATCTCCACTCCCAAAATCGCCGCAGAGCGGGTTACAATGCGCTGTAGTTCCTCGGTGGTGTAAAGCTCCAGCCGCAGGGACACGCCAAAGCGGTCCCGCAGCGGCGCCGAAAGCTGTCCGGCGCGGGTTGTGGCGCCAATGAGGGTGAATTTCGGCAGATCCAGGCGGATCGAGTTGGCCGAAGGCCCCTTGCCAATGATGATATCGATGGCAAAGTCCTCCATAGCCGGGTATAGGATCTCCTCCACGGCGCGGTTGAGACGATGGATCTCGTCGACAAACAAAATGTCGCCGGGGGCCAGATTGGTCAGCAATGCCGCCAGGTCGCCAGTCTTTTCGATGGCGGGGCCGGAGGTAATGCGCATATTGACGCCCATCTCATTGGCAATGACGCCCGCCAGGGTTGTTTTCCCAAGGCCCGGGGGGCCGTAGAGCAGGACGTGATCCAGCGACTCATTGCGCTGGCGCGCCGCCTCAATGTAGACCGAGAGGTTCCCCTTGGCCTTTTCCTGCCCAGTGTAGTCTGACAGGAATTTGGGGCGCAGGGAGCCCTCTGTACTGTCCTCCGGAGTAAAAACCGAGGTCATGAGGGGCTGTTCTTCCATTTGGCTATATTCAATCGGCATGCGTTACCCCCTCACCATCTGTCGCAGCGCCTGGCGGATCATGTCCTCCACGGACAGCGTCTTATCTACCCCTTTAAGGGCCTCTCCAATTTCGCTCTGAGAGTAGCCCAGAGCGCTCAGAGCCTGAGCGGCCTGAACCCCTGCGTCCTCAGTCATGGCCGCAGGCAACACCTCCCCACCACTGGAGAAATCGATTTCGTGCACCGCACCCATCTTGTCTTTGAATCGCGAGTTTCAGGGCGAGC
>CALWWH010000034.1 GCA_944385195.1 uncultured Oscillospiraceae bacterium
GGCGCCGGAGATCTTCACCTCCATCGCCTTCGACTCCGGCGGCGTTGCCTCGGGGCCCATGACCGCAACCTTTCTGCTGCCCTTTGCCATGGGCGCCTGCGAGGCCATCGGCGGCCTGGGGCGCGTGGTGACCGACGCTTTTGGCGTGGTGGCGATGGTCGCCATGACCCCGCTGATCACCATCCAGCTCCTGGGGCTGAGCTTCCGCATCCGCAGCGGGCTGGCCGAGCGCCGGGCCCAGGCGGCCATGCTGGCCTTCGGCCCGGATGACGAGCTCATCGACCTGTAAGGAGGCCGCTTATGGATACTTTAGAGCTGCTGCTGACCATCTGCCAGCGCCGTCAGGCGGAGAAATTCCTCCGCATTCTGCGCAAGCATGAGATTCATCTGACCCAGTCCGCCCTGGCCCGCGGCACCGCCACCAGCGAGGTTCTGGATCTGCTCAGCTTGCAGCGCAGCCAGAAGGCGCTGCTGCTGGCCGTGGCCTCCAGCGCCACGCTGCCGGCGCTGATGCGGGACTTCCGCCGCGACCTCTATATCGACATCCCCGGCAACGGCATCGTCCTGACGCTGCCCATGCGCAGCATCGCAGGCCAGCGCAGTCTGGCCCTGCTGACCCACAGACAAAGCTACCAACGCCCCAACGGATCGGAGGAATCGACCATGGCGCCCACTGCCCACGAACTGCTCATCGTCATCGCCGACGAGGGCCATACCGACACCATCATGGACGCGGCCCGCAGCGCGGGCGCCGGCGGCGGCACCATCCTGCACGCCAAGGGCACCGGCGCGGCCTACGCCAAGCAATTTTTTGGCCTCACCCTCGCCGGGGAGAAGGAGCTGCTGCTGATCGTCACCCCCACGGCCCGGCGCGAGGCGATCATGAAGGCCGTCATCCAGGCCGCAGGCCCCTCTACCAGGGCCCACGGCATCGTCTTCTCCTTGCCGGTCAGTTCCGTCGCGGGCCTGCGCGCCGAGGAGGACTGAGTCAAACAATCCCCCTGTTTCCATGGAAACAGGGGGATTTTCTTGTTTATCTGAGCTTTTTGAGCTGCTGCAGGATTGCCTCCTCGTACTCGCCGGTGTAGTCCTCCATCCGAAAGGCGTTGGCCACGTTGCTCTCGGCGCCATATACGCCCTGGTCGCAGAACTCCCAAATGTGGTATTGAAACCCGCCGGCGTCGAAGTTGATGCCGCCCAGGCCGTCGATCTCGGTGTATTTGTACCGCCAGCCGCGGCTTTGGACATACTCGCACAGTGCTTGCAGTCTCATGGTCAGACTCCTCTCTCACTCGTGGCCGTAGCGCTCCCGGGCCCGCTGCATGGTCAGCAGGTTTGAATAGCCCACGGCGGCGGCGGCCGCTTTGACGCTCTCGCCGGCGTTGGTGCGGCGCTCCAGATCGTGCAGCCGACAGCGGTGGATGAGCTCCAGCAGGCCGATGCCGGTGATCTCGCGGAATTTATGGCCTGCATATCCCGCACCAATACCGAATTGCCGCGCCAGGAAGCTAATATTGAGGTCCGGGTTGGCGTAGTGCTCCATGACGTACTCCCGCTCCACCCACCAGATGGTCTCCGGGGCATCCGGCTTTGGCGCCCAGATGCGCCGCGCCTCCTCCGCCAGCCACACCTCTCCCTCGGTCTTGGCATCGAGCAAGAGCTCGTGGGTCTGCCGGGTACTGAAATAGATCGGGGACAGCTTGCTCAGGTCGTCGAACTGCTCACTGATACAGGCGGTGAAGCTCCATCCGAACATCTGCCGCAGCTGCCCATTGACCCGCGTCAAATAGTTTACATAATACTCCGCCGAAATCCCCTCCTCCAGGGGTGCCAGCAGCATCACTTCGTCCGCCTGGCCGTCGGCCAGGTGGGCCAGAATTCGCGCAGTCCCATCGGCATAGCGCTGAATGTTCATGCACTGCGCCAGCTCGTTGATCGTCAAAGACATTTTTTCCAACGGAGTCGGCAGCGTGGTGCGTCCGGGGAACTCCAACTGCACCGTCGCCAGACGCAGCTTCCCCAGAGGGATCAGGATATCGACGTCTTCCAGCGCCGCCCGGATGGCATCTGTCTCGATCACGCACTGGTTGAGAACCGAGTGAAACACATAGCTGCGCACAGCGCAGATGGCCAACTCCATGGAAGCCTTGTCCCGGCGGGTGAGGATGCTCTCCTGCAGCTTATCCCGGGCACTGAGCAGGCCGGTGGAGGAGGCGTGCAGGGGTCCGCTGGGAGTCAATTTCACTTTCGATTGTAAAATTTTTGGTAGTCTCATGCTCAGAACCTTTTTACCTTATCGATCACTTCAGCTGCAAGCCGCCGGGCCATACGCGGGCCCCGGCGGGTTCTGTCCGCGCATTTCATGACCACCCTCCTGTAATCAGAAGGAGCGGAAAAATAATGCGGCTTTCTTTACAAGATATAACTAAAGTATAGTATATCAAAAAGCAGCGCTTATTTCTAGTAATTTTTCAGGCAAATTTTCTGTTCAAAATCTTAAGTACAAGTTTTGAAATTAGAATTATAAAAATGAAATGTCAAACTTATGACAAACCATAGTTTTGACTCCTTGCGCAACGGGGCAAGCTGCGGTATGCTGGGAGCAACGAAACCAAAAAGGAGTGACTCCCCACATGTCTGCGTATCAGATGAATCAGACCTTCGTCAACCCGCTGCCGATGCCGGAGTATCCCAAGTCTCCCAAGCTCCGCGGCGGTCCCTTCGGCGAGGCGCCGTCCGGCCCCTTCGGCATGGGCCCCCTGGTGGCCAAGGGCCTGCCGCCCACGCATCAGCGCTTTCAAAAGCTCTTCGGCGCCCGGGCCCAGCTGCAAACGGAGAACGCCACCCGCTCCTCATGACCATTTTATTATTCCAACATACGATCAAGGAGGTACACTATGAACAAACTGAAAGCAGGTTTTATCGGATTTATCCCCTTCACCGCCAAGGGTGAAGAATGGTACTCCATTGTCGAGGAGTACGGCAAGATCGGCTATAAGGGCATCGAACAGGCCAACGCATTGTTTGAGGGTGACTTTGAGGCCAATCTTGCCCGCGTCAAGAGCTATGGCCTGCAGCCAATCTGCATGCCCTTGATGATGATGCCCGGCATGCCCGCTCCCAACCTCGACGAAGCGTTTGAAAAGGCACACCAGCTTGGCGTGACTCGTCTTGTCACCTACATGAGTACTGCTGCCGGATATAGCCTCGGCGCGTTGAAGGAGCCTCCCACCTACGATGCGATGATGAAGGAAATTGAAGGGCTGGAGGACATCGCTACCAAGGCAAAGGCGAACGGCCTGCAGTTTATGTTCCACAACCATGATGGTGAGGTGAATGTGGACATCAACGGTTCCACCACCCTGGAATTGATGCTCAAGAACACCGAGAATCTGACCTTTGAGCTGGATGTAGGTTGGGTTGCTTATGCTGGTGTCGATCCTGTCAACCTTATTTATCGCATGAAGGACCGTATTGCTGCTCTGCACATCAAGGATTTCGCTCTTGGTAAGGTTGATCAGCGTGGACCCAAGCCTAATTTCACCACCCCCGGCACCGGCATTCTCAATCTGTCCGGCGTGCTGGAGGCTGGTGTTGCGATCGGTCAGGAGTGGGCCATCGTGGAGCAGGACTTCCAGCGCAACCTGAGCCAGAAAGAGACCCTCGCCGCCGCGTACCTCAACATGAAAGAA
>CALWWH010000035.1 GCA_944385195.1 uncultured Oscillospiraceae bacterium
ACCCTGCTGGATACCATGCTCTATGAAAAGAGCATGTCGCCGCAGAGCGCCCGCAACCGCCTGGGCAGCTTCCTCTTCTCTGGAGAAGATGTATTCAAGCAGGTCAATCAACTCTCCGGCGGTGAACAGATGCGGCTGCGTCTTTGTATGCTCATGGATGAAAAAATCAACCTCCTCATCCTGGACGAGCCCACCAACCATCTGGACATCAGCTCCCGCGAGTGGATCGAGGCTGCTATCGCCGACTACGAAGGCGTTTTGATGTTCGTCAGCCACGACCGCTACTTTGTCAATCAATTCGCAAACCGGATCTGGACGCTGGAGGACGGGAAGATCTCGGACTTTAAGGGTAACTACGAGCAGTATCGTCAGATGCTGGAGCGTCAAAAAATCCAGACAATCCCCATTGCCCCGCAGAAAAAGCCTGAAAAAAAGGAGAAAAAGCTCAACCCCCGCAACACCCGAGACCTCGAAAAGCAGCTGAGCCGATTGGAGCGCGAGATCTCCAAGCAAGAGGAGGCCATTTCGGAGATCGACGCCCTGATCGAAGCCTCTGCCACTGACTATGAAGCGCTGAGCAAATATTTATCCGAAAAAGAGACCGCTGAACATCTCCTGGAAGAGATGATGGATCAGTGGGAGAAGCTCGGCCAACAGATCGAGGCCGCCAACCCCTAGACTAAAAAGGACCCCCCGGGCCATCAGGTCCGGGGGGTTCGTTTAGCGTTCGGGTTTCATGCCCGTGATAAACTCGTTGTATTTGGCCTTGCGGGCTTTGAACTCGTCGGTCTTCTTTAGCTCCATTAGCTTGCCTTCATTTTCTTTGATGTCATCGCAGTGAATGAACTTACCGGAAAGCGTGTCATGAGCATGATGCTCAGTACCAGGGTCAAAGGAGAAGCGCAGCTTACCGTCGATAACTTTGATCTCGCCGACCAAGCCACAGGCGCAGCAGATCGCTTGAGTGGCGTCGTCAGCCAGGAAGAAGTTGCGGCAGTGGCAGTGCGGGCAAATGCCGGGGTCGCCTACATAAGAGGCATTCTCGATATCGCCGGCAGCCTTTGCCAGGTTGACGCCGATCTCATGGGCGCGGGCGATCTTCTCATCCTCCATGACGATGCACTTGCTCCAGGAAAAGACCTCAGTCTCAATCACCTTAAACATCGGCGTCAGAGCCAGGTTCAAAAAATCGCACTGGATACGGGTAGACCAATCCGACCCGCCAACGCCGATGAAAGACGCCACACGAGGCTTCATCAAACGCTGATCCGGAGCAACACCGCCGGGAATCTGCTCGGCAATCTGCGTGCCGATGATATTCATGCCAACGTCGTTACGCGGACCAAAGCGGTCAGTAATGGTGCGGAAGATACCAGCAGCGCCTTTTTCGAAGATGGGAACGGCCCAAATCAGGCCGTCCGCCTCGAAGATTTTGTCGCGCAGCCAGTCGAAGTCGTCTTTGATGACGCACTTGCCGCCCTTGCCGGACATCAGGCTCATAACACAAGCCGTGCATCCGGTGCAGTGCTGGATGTTGAGGTCCCAAACGTTGATGAAAGAAACCTCTGCACCCTGCTCAGCAGCTGCCATCAACACTTCTTTGCAAATTGCATCATTGTTGCCATTTTTCGTGCCGCAGGAAATACCGAGAATTTTCATAATATATGTTCTCCTTTTATTTTTAATCTTTTCAACTAAAACGGCCTACTCGAACTAACTTCTTGGGAACGCGGAATTTCTCACCACAGACAATGGCATTCTCAGGGCAAACCTCGGCGCACTTGCCGCACTTCTCACACAGGTCCTGATCGATTATGTGGATGAAGCCCTTCTTGCCCTCGATGGCATCCTCGGGACACTCATCGATACAGTCGCCGCAGCCTGTACAGAGATCAGGACGGATAGCGTAGTTGGCAAATGCTTTGCAGACGCCAGCAGGGCAAGTCTTCTTGACGATGTGCGCCTCCAGCTCGGCTCGGCAGACCTGGACGGCGGTCAAAGCTGCCGTTGCCATACCCCGGCCAAACTCACACAGACAGCCCTCCTGCATGATGGGGGCAATATCCTCCACCATGGCAAGGTCATCCTTTTTACCCTTACCCGCAGTGATGCTCTGGAAAATATTTTCTAGGTGCCAGCTGCCCTCGCGGCAAAGCACGCAGTTATGGCAGCTGTAGCCGACACATTGATGGATCGCCTCCGCCGCAGCCGCGGCCAAACAGTCCTTATCGCCATAGGTCTGGATGCTGTCAAACAGCGGCTCCAGGCTCACGGTGGTATTTGCCAGCTCGGCAGCTGCGACGAATTTACCATTGCAGCCGCCCAGTAGGACAGGCTTTGCAGTCTCGACCAACTCGGACAGAGCTGTGCCAACAGCAACTTCCTTGACCTCTCCATTGACGCAAATAAGCTTGCCAGCAGCACCAGTGGCAGCGCGATACGCTTCCTCGCCGGTCACAACGGTAGTGGGCCTATGCTGCCAGCCCTCGTTTTCAAAGGTCTTGACAATGGGGTGGACGCGGATGACGCCCGTCTCCATGGCGGTATAGAGTGCCGTAGGCTCCCGCAGAACAGGAGAATACGGGATGACATACTTGCTCGCAGCCAGCGTATCCAGTGCAGAGGTCTCTTCCGGGACACAGACCAGAAGTTCTGTGTCCGCAGACAGAGCCTGAGTGCCCTTCACCAACGCATCAGCGTAGTTTTGGAGCAGATAAGCATCGATAGGACTGGAACAAAGGTTCAAAACGGTCACGTTCATGCCTGCTCCCCCTTTGCCTCATGAATGGGATAGTCGTTCCAGAAGCGCTGCGGTGCCAGCTGCAGACGAAGGTCGCATTGCAGGCAGCGCTCGGCTTCGGTTACAGCCTGCTCAGCGGTAAAGCCAAAGTCCATCTGGATGAAGCCCTTAACGCGCTCATCCGCAGGCAGAATGGAGGGCTCAAGGCGCTCGGCAGAGCCGAAGTTTTCAATCCGGCCGATGCAGGGATTTGCCTCCTGTACAGGAGCCAGGGCCTCCGCGATTTCGCCCTCGCCGCCCAGGTACTTGTCCATGGCGCAGACAACGTCACGGGCAGCGGCAATGGCAGCGATCACAGTTTTGGTGCCGGTGACAGCGTCTCCAGCAGCGAAAACACCGGCAACGCTGGTCGCACCGTCCGTCGCAGTGGTGACGCGGTTTCCGCGGCCCAGCTCAACGCCAAAGCCCTCGTTCAGGTCAGGGCGCTGGCCGACGGCAAAGATAATAGTATCGGCGGGAATGATTTCCTCGCTGTTCTCCTCCAGCTCAATATGGCTTTTGCCCTCCGCATCAAAGAAGAAGTCCTTTACACCAGCGATTTTCAGGCCGGTGACCTTCCCATTCTCAGCTTCAATGGACAGGAAGGTCTTCGCCGGATGGATCTTGACGCCCTCTTCCTCAGCCCAGCCGCGCTCCTCATCGGAGCAGGTCATGGCGTCGTAGCGCTCCAGGCAGGCTGCATGCACATCCTGTGCGCCCAAACGGCGGGCGACTGTGGCGCAGTCCAGCGCAACGTTGCCACCGCCGAGAACAACCACGCGGTTACCCACGGGCAGAGGCTCATTCTTACCAGCCGCGCGGAGGAAATCGGTATTAGTATAAACATCAGGCAGATCGTTGTTGGCCAGCGGCAACTTGCTGCCCTGATGGGTGCCAACGGCAATCAGAACCGCATCATAGCCCTCTGCCATGAGGGCAGCAACGTTTTCGACGCGGGTCTCGGTCTTGACCTCGATACCCACAGAAAGGATCTCGGCGATCTCACGATCCAGCACCTCGCGAGGCAGTCGGTGCGAGGGAATACCATAGCGGAGCATACCGCCCAGCTGTGCCTGCGCCTCTAGAATCGTGACGCTGTGACCCAGCTTACGCAGATAGTAGGCCGCAGTCAGGCCGGCAGGGCCGCTACCAATAATGGCGACGCGCTTGCCAGTGTCAGGCTTTTGGAAACTGTTCGCCTTCCAGGCGCCGTCATCGTGCTGGGCCGCAAAGCGCTTGACATTGCGGATGCTGACAGGGCTGTTCAGGCACTGATGCTTACACTCGCCTTCGCAGGGATGGGCACAGATGTACCCCAGAGACTCCGGCAGCGGCGCCTTCTCGCGGACAACAGCCGCAGCGGCCGCGTACTTGCCCTCACGGACAAAACGCAGATAGCGCGGGACATCCACATGCGCCGGGCAGCCGTCCTTGCAGGGGATCAGGGCAGCCTCACGGGTCTTGCCAATCGCCTTCTGGGCAAGGGCTTCATACTCGCGAATGGAGCCGGTGGGACAGACCTCGACGCAGGCAGTGCAGAAGCGACAACCGGCAGAATTGAGGTTGTTGCCATCGATGACAACCTGGGTGCGTCCCTTAACAGTGGCAAACTTCAGAACACCAACCCCGCGCAGCTCCTGACAGGCACGCACGCAGCGCCCGCACAGGATGCAGCGGTACATCTCGTGCAGAATGATTGGGTTGCTGGTGTCAGCGGCGACACTAATGGGGTTAGCCTTGAGTTTGCGGCCTGTATCGCCGATATACTGGGAGATGGACTGCAGCTGGCACTTTCCATATTTTGGGCAGCCCGTACACTCAGTAGGGTGGGTTTTGAACATAAAGTCGCAGGAGAGCTTGCGAATCTTCTGCGCCATTTCATCGTGTGTGTCGATGACCATGCCTTCCTGCACCGGTGTTGTACAGGAGGTAATGACACCTTCCACCCCCTGCTGCTTGACGACGCAAAGGCGGCAGGCGCCATAGGGGTGCAGGTTCTCGTGGCTGCACAGATGGGGGATATAGATGCCGGCGGCGAGGGCCGCATCGAGGACCGTTGTGCCCTCGGCTGCGGTAACCTCATAACCGTCTATGGTCAGATGTACAAGTTGACTCATGATCTCTATTCTCTTATCCTCAGTCTTCCTGAACGTAGTCGGCAGCAGCCTCACCGGCAAAGCGGCCGGTGTTCAGGCAGTAGCCCATGGTGTTGCCGGGCAGCAGGAACATATAGCTATCGCCGTAGATGGTGCAGGTATCGGTACCAGCAGCATACAGACCGGGAATCTTGTTCCAGTTGTCGTCCAGGACTTCACAATTGTCATTAATTTTGATACCGCCCAGGGTACCATAGCCGCCCGGACGGAAACGTCCGGCATAAAACGGACCCTTTGCGATGGGTTTCATAAACGCTCTGGGCTTATAGAACTTGGTGTCGGCGCTGGCGCACATCTCGTTATACTCCTCGACCGTGTCCAGGAAGGTATCAACATCCGTAATGCCCAGCTTCTGGGCCAACTCCTCGAGGGTATCGGCGCTGACAATATCAGGGTTTCCGTTGGCAACTTCGCTCTCAAAGACATCGAGGAAGTCGCTGACGTCGTCGGGGTGGTGGACGAAGTTGGCCACATCAACGCCGTTTTTCATGTACCTCTTCACGATAGCACTGTCCAGGATGGAAAAGCCGATGGCACCGCGCTGTGCCATAATGGCGTTGCCGCAGAAGGTGTTGTTCTGCATTTGCTCCTCGTTGATGAAGCGGCGGCCGTCCAGGTTCACCATCAGGTTAGGCTGCATGAAGACCGCAGGAATGCAGTCGGGGCCGTGGTCCGCTACGGGCAGCAGATAAATCATCTCGACGTTCATGGGTGTGGTAGCCGCGCCGACCTCCTGGGCCATGCGGATGCCGTCGCCCTTGAGTCCGGGGATGGCAAAGTTGAACATATTCTCCTGGTTGATGTAGCCCGTGCGCTCCTTCATCATCTCGGTGTTGTCCCCATCGCCACCGAGGCAGACCATTCCCGCCTCGGAGTTG
>CALWWH010000036.1 GCA_944385195.1 uncultured Oscillospiraceae bacterium
CGCGTCCACGTTCATCTTTTTGGCGGGGGAGATGATGATTCGCATGGCCTCACGCTTTTTGCGGATTTTCTCCACAGCACGGGCCCATCCACCCAGGTAATAGTAGGCAGCGATGGCGGCTGCACGCAGCAGGCTCGAGATCAGCAGAGCCCAGAAAACGCCGCGATAGTTGCCAGTGACGCTGGCCAGCAGAATGGTCAGCGGGATGCGGGAGAAGGCGCCGAACTGCGCCGTAATCATCGGCACAACTGACTTTCCCGCGCCGCGCATGGCGTTGACCAGCACCCGGTCGACCCCCAGAAAAAAACAGCTGAACGAAGTAATCAGCAGGCCCTCCGAGGCGTAGCGGATAACCTCCGGCTCGTCGGTAAAGATCAGCGGGAAGTAGTTCCGGAAGCCAATCAGGATTCCCCACAGACCCGCTCCCAGAACAAAGAGGCTCAGATTGCTGTAGTTGATGCCCTTCTTGACCCGTTCGAGATTGAAGTTGCCCATGTTCTGGCCGACGAAGGTACTCACCGCCGTCCCCATCGCCATGACGGGCATGTTGATCATGTCGTCCACCTTCGTCACCACGCTGTTGGCTGCGATAAATACTGAGCCGAACTGATTGACCGAGGACTGGACACACATGGCTGCAATGGAGTTGCCAACGTTTTGGATCGCCGCCGGCAGGCCGATGCTGATAATCTGCATCGCCTCTTCTTTATGGATGCGCAGGGTCTTTGCCGTAACCTGGACGTCATATCCCCCGCGGTTCAGACGGAAGAGGATGCCCACACCAGAAACCAGCTGCGCCACAGCCGTAGCGATTGCCACGCCCAGGACGCCCCAGCCCAGCACCAGAACCATAAACAAGTCGAGGACAACATTCAGCACACTGCACAGCACCAGAAACCGGAACGGCCAGGCAGAATCGCCCATGCCGCGCAGCGCACCACTGCCCATCTGATAGATCATGTTGCCCAAGGTCCCCAGGTAGATCACCACCAGATACTCATAGGAGTCCTGCATGATCTCCGCCGGCGTCCCCAGCAGCCGCAGCAGCGGCTTGCAGGCAATCAAGCCAGCCACAGTAATGAGGATTGAGATCATCAGTGTCAGTGTCGCAACTGTGCTGACAGCCCGCTGCAGCGAGGCTTCATCCTTGGCGCCCATCCGCTGCGCAATCACCACCGTCGAACCGGATGACAGGCCGATCAGGAAGAGGTTGATGATGCTCATCACCGGGGTGCTGGCTGAGACCGCCGCTAGAGCATTGGCGTTGATGAACCGCCCGACGATGATGGAGTCCGCCAGGTTATAAAACTGGGTCACGATGGAGCCGAGCAGGATTGGGATGGTGAATCGCACTAGGCTCGAAAAAATCGGTCCCGTTGTCAGATCGATCCTGCCCCTGCGCCTATTGTATGAAGCCATTGGCATTTCCTCCTTTTCGACCTATTATATCAGGCGCGCGCTGTTTTCGCAAGCTTCGCCAGGCAAAAGGGCTCCAACACCATAGGTGTTGGAGCCCTTTTGCCTGTATATTCAGCCTTCGATGGCCCGGCGGAGAGCCTCCTGATGGCGCTGCACCTGTTCGATGTCATCGGTGTGGAAAAACTCATTGGTCTCCGTGCCGCCTTCATACTCGGTGCTCAGGTAGCCGGTATAACCCGCACGCTTGTAAGCCTCCACCACCTCGGGGATGGCAACTGCCGTCTCGACACAGTTCTCATCCAGGTGATAACACTTAGCGTGGGTATGGAAGATATAGTCAATATTGTCTTCGATGTCCTTGGGGTCGCTCCAGCTGTAGGCAAAGGAGTCGCTGGCATAGCCCAAGTCTGCCGGACCGCCTCCAGCCTTCTTAACCGCATCCATCATCTGCTGCATGCCGTTGGCCATGCGGTACTCCATGTTCGCCTTGCCAAGGTTGAGGTCATACCGAATCTTTACAAAGCCCTTTGCCACGCGCTCGGCGTAGGCCTCGTCGACAATCCTCAGGCACTCTTCCTTAGCCCCAGCGCGGCGGTATTTCTCGCGAAGCATATCCGGCAGATTTTTGCTGAATATACCAAAGTCCGGGATAAAGCCAAAGTATTTTGTTCCGGTGCGCCGAATCATCTCCATGTAGCCATCCGCCCAACCGGAGTTCAGGGAAAAGGGGGCATGCACCTCCAGGCCGATTTTGACCCCCTCGCTCTGCGCATACTCCAGGCTGCCCTCGATGACCTCCATGGGAGTAGAGACCAAAGTACGCAGCACCGGGAAGCCCAGCAGCTTCGCCAGATGGATGTCTCGCTTCATCATCTCCACCTGCTCATAGATGGTCAGGGTGCGGTTGTCATACAGCCGCATCTCCAAAAACGCATCGTAACAGCTCGGCGTGAGCCCGTATGTTTTGAGCCAGCCGAACCACTTGGCGCGGAACTCATCGGTGTAGATCGGCAGCGGGAATCGCTTGATCATCTGTTCTGCCAGCAGCCCTACACCGGTGGCGCCAGACTTTGCAGTCTCCCGCAGGCAGCCCTCCAAATCGAGGACGCCGTCATAATATGCGTTCTGATAGCTGTACAGAGACACACTGCGCTTGATATCGTAATTCATTTTAGCGCCTCCTCATGCGATGGTGAACGTGGTCTCGCAATTTGCCTCGATCTGGTAGGGCATATACGAGGGTGCAATCACCTGTTTTGTGTGGATGTGGTGCTCCCCTGGCGCCAAACCGCCGGGCATCAATACGGTCACCTTACCGTACTCGCCAAACTCCCAACGGTACGCCGGATCAATGACTGTACGCATCTCATCCATGGTAAAGGTCTCACCGTTGACGGTCACCCTAAGGTTCTCCCGTGGAATGGACGTGCCGTCGATGGTAACGTCGAAGTTGCGGATGATGGACAGGGTGATGCCGCGATAGTATTGCAGCTTGAACTCAAAGGAAAAGCCAATGCATTCATCGTTCTGATAGACATTCTGGAATGCATCAGGATTATAGATGACTTTGCCCATATGGACCCTCCTTAAAATCAGTTTTTAGAAATCATTATATCACACTTCTCTGAATTTTCTAGTCTATCAATATAAATTTTCCCTAACTCTATGCAGTTCTCCTTACTGCGCTCTCGCTTCATAGCACTCGTAGTACTCCCCACGCGGGCAGCGCCTTCAAAGCCGACGGACGCCCAATAGCCCCGCGGAACCAGTTTCGCAATGATTACACCTTTCCTGCGGGTCATCTCCCCCGAGTGCCGCTGCGGGCGAAGGCCGGGAATTTATCTCTGCCGGCAAGAAAAGTCATAGGTCAGGCACTCCAACAGCACGCTCTCACCCTGCGCCAGCAGAACAAACAGCGCCGGGAACTCGCCTGGAATGTTCTCCATAGAAAACGCTGCATACGTCCGTCCTGTGAATGCACAGAGCATCAAACGCCTGTGTCTGGCAGAAGTTCTCCATGCCATGCCTTTCACACCCGGCAGAAGGAACAGCTGCTTTGCTCCTATTGACCATTAGATTCAGAATACAACAATCATGGTCAAAGTAATATACAAATTCATACATTTAAGTAATATAATAACATTGAATTGGTGTCTCGATTTATAATTTCACATCAGTTATAGCGTGAAATTTGTAAATTCAATTCGTTTTGAAGGTCTCTCCCCATTTTTCGTGCATTTGCTGAAACAGTTGCCATTTGACAGAAGAAATGATATAATAGATTGACTCAAAGCCTTTATTTTTTCAGGAGGCATTTTATGCAGATTGTTTATCCCGGCCGGGAACTTACTTCGCGCGCCTGGGCCGATATCTATCTCGACCGCCTGGCCGATAATTACCGCAGCCTGCGTCAGGCGCTGCCCAACCAGCTGTTCATGGGTATGGTCAAGGCCAACGCCTACGGCCACGGAGCCATCGAAGTCTCCCGTTGCCTAGAGTCCCTGGGAGCAGAGTATTTGGCCGTAACCTGTCTGGATGAGGCCATGGAGCTGCGGCTGGCGGGCATCAGCCTACCAATTCTGATCTTGGGCTACGTGGAGCCGTCTTTTGCTCCTCTGCTGGCGGAGCAGAATATCATCCTTACCATCTACGACGCCGGGGCTGCCCAGGACTTTTCCGAGGCCATGGCGGGTACCGGGGGGCAGCTTCGCTGCCACCTGAAATTGGACACCGGAATGTCCCGTCTGGGCCTGCTCTGCGACGAGACTTCAATTGTACATCAGATCGATACCATTAAAGAACTGCTGAGGCTGCCTCATTTGAAGTTTGAGGGCCTGTTCACCCATTTCTCCGACGCCGACGGCAGCGAGGACTTCACCCGGCTGCAATTGCAGCGCTTCCAGGCCATCTCAGACGCTTTTCCAAACCAGTTTGAGCTGCGCCACTGCGCTGCCTCTGCCGCCGCCCTCAACTACCCCGATGCGTGCGGGTTTGACATGGTCCGCCCTGGCATTCTGCTCTATGGCCACCATCCCGACGCGAGCACCCAGGCACAGTTGGAGGTCAAACCCGTCAT
>CALWWH010000037.1 GCA_944385195.1 uncultured Oscillospiraceae bacterium
CACTGGAAGCGCCGGCTGGCCTATTCCACCGTCAGCAACCTCTCCTACCTGCTCTTCGGCGCGGCGCTGATGAGCCCGGCGGGGATGGCGGCGGCGCTGCTGCATATGGTCTTCCACGCGCTGACGAAGATCCTATCTTTCTTTGCTGCCGGCAACGTCCTGCACATGACGGGGCGGCAGTATCAGCCGGAGTTGGACGGCCTGGCGCGCAAAATGCCTGTGACCTTCGCCTGCTTTACCATCAGCGCCTTGTCTCTGACCGGTGTGCCGGGGCTGTGTGTCTTCGTTAGCAAGACGGCCCTGGTCAGTGCGGCCTTTGAACAGACGCAGCCCTTGGCCTGGGTTGGCGCTGGCGTCATCATCATTTCGGCGCTGCTGACGGCCATCTACATGCTCTCCACCGTCGTGCGGGCCTACTTCCCCAACCGGGAGGCGCCCTTGCAGCTGGAGGATGTCCGGGAGGCGGACGCCACTATGTGGGTGCCGATGGTGCTCATCGCCGCTGCCATTGTGGTGCTGGGCCTCTGGGCTACCCCCTTGGTGGGCGCGGCAGAGGCCGTGGCGGCCCTCTGCTTCTGACAGATAGAAGGTGACAACGATGAAATTGATTTTGATCGCCCCTGTGCTCTGGCCCTTTGCAGCGGCGGTGCTCAGCTGGTGCATTGGACGGCGCAGCAAGGCAGCCCGGACGGTCTTCGCCCGCTGGGTGGGGTTGTCAGAGCTGGCGCTGGTGCTGGCCATTGCCATCGCCGGTGCGGCGGACGTGGAGCTGCCAAAACTCTGCGGCCTGGGCCTGAGTTTTACTCTTGACGGGTTTCGCCGCATTTACAGCGTTGTGACGGCGGTACTCTGGGCGGGAACCCTCTGCTTTTCCGGGGAGTACTTTGCCCACTATCACCACCGCAATCGCTACTATTTCTTCAATCTCCTGACCCTGGGCGCGGCCATGGGCGTGTTCCTGTCGGCGGATTTGATGACAACCTTTGTCTTCTTCGAGGTCATGAGCTTCACCAGCTATGCCTGGGTGGCCCACGACGAGACCAAGCCAGCCCTGCGGGCAGCGGAGACCTATCTGGGCATCGCCGTCATCGGCGGCATGGTGGCCCTGATGGGCCTGTTCCTGCTGGATCACGAGCTGGGGACGCTGCGCATCGACGAGCTGCGCGCAGCGGCGGCCACTGCCGACAAGACCACGCTCTATCTCGCCGCCGGCTGCCTGCTGGTGGGTTTCGGGGCCAAGGCGGGCATGTTCCCGCTGCACATCTGGCTGCCGAAAGCGCACCCGGTGGCGCCGGCGCCGGCCTCAGCGCTGCTGTCCGGACTGCTGACCAAGACGGGTATTTTCGGCGTGCTGGTGCTCTGCGGGCAGCTGTTGCCCGGGGATTGGGCCTGGGGCATGGTCATCCTGGTCCTGGGCACTGTTACGATGGTGCTGGGCGCGGTACTGGCCCTGTTCTCCGTGGATCTGAAGCGGACGCTGGCTTGCAGCTCCATGTCGCAGATCGGCTTTATCCTGGTTGGTGCGGGGGCTATGTGCCTGCTCGGTGAGGACAACGCCCTGGCGGCCCGGGGCGCGGTGCTGCACATGGTCAACCACAGCCTGTTCAAACTGGTGCTGTTCCTGGTGGCTGGCGCGGTGTACATGAATATCCACCAGCTGAATCTCAACGATATTCGGGGCTTCGGCAGGAAAAAGCCGATTTTGCACCTTGCCTATCTCATGGGCGCCCTGGGCATCGGCGGCATTCCTCTCTTCAGCGGCTATGTCAGCAAGACCCTGCTGCATGAGGCGCTGGTAGAGCTGGGAAGCGGATTTGCCGTGGTGGAATGGCTGTTCCTCTTCTCCGGCGGCCTGACGCTGGCCTACATGGCCAAACTGTATATCTGCCTGTTCTGGCAGAAACACCCCAGCCGTCAGGCGGAATTTGACGCCATGGGCCAGGGGCTGGGCTGGCGGAGCGCCGTGGCACTGCTGGTACCGGCGCTTGCGATCCTGGTTCTGGGCAGCAGCGGCTGGATGGACCGGCTGGCAGACCTCGCTATGGGCTTTTTGACAACAGCCCGGATGGATGGCGCAGTGGCGTATTTTGCCTGGGAAAACCTCAAGGGTGCGGTCATTTCCGTGCTCATCGGCGCCATTGTGTATGTATTTGTGGTACGGCTATGGCTGATGCGGAAGGGAGAATACCTTGACCGCTGGCCTGCGTGGCTCGATCTGGAAGAGCGGGTCTACCGCCCGCTGATCCATGGCCTCTACCTGGCTCTGGGCGTGGTGACACGGGTGCTTATGGACCTGCCAGACGCCATCACTGCGCTCCTGGGCAGAACAATCTTTGCCCCGTCGGTGGAGCTGCCCTCGAATCATATGACCCACAGCGCCGCTTGGCGGGCGGGTTATCGAATCGACCGCGTCAACCAGAAACGCCGCAAACCCAGCCACTTTGCGCGCCTGTTCTACCAAACCGTGCAGACCCTCCACGACACGACCATCCGCATCACCGGCAGCCTGTCTTTTGCGCTGCTGATGGCATGCGTGGGCGTGTGCCTGCTGATGTTCTATCTTCTGCACCACTTTGCCTGAGGGGCCGCAGCAAAAGTACAAATCTGCTCAGCGGCGCCTCAGGGGCCGGATGCCATCTCAAGTCATCTGGCCCCTGAGGCGCCGTTTCTTGTCCGGCAGCCAGGCGGACCGGCTGGCTCGGTGGGGAAGACAAAAAAAGCTCGGCATCCAAAAGGATGCCGAGCCTGGTGCGCGAGGCGGGACTTGAACCCGCACGTGCGTAATGCACACTAGAACCTGAATCTAGCGAGTCTGCCAATTCCACCACTCGCGCGTGCTAATATTTTATACCACAACCGCCGCCGCTTGTCAACTCTTTTTTCAAAAAATCGCGAAAAAAGGCTTGACAATGCCCGGAGCAAATGATACCATGTTTACTGCAATTAAATCGCGCCTTATCAAGAGCTGCTGAGGGACCGGCCCGATGAAGCACGGCAACCTGCAATTTGCAAGGTGCCAATTCCGACGATCATCTGATCGACAGATGGGGCAGTACGCAAAAAATGTCGCGTCCTGTCGTCTGACCGGGACGCGATTTTCTTAGCCCATACATAGAAAGGACATTACAAAATGGCAAACCGCATTTTTACCTCCGAATCGGTCACCGAGGGACACCCTGACAAGCTCTGCGACCAGATCTCTGACAGCATTCTGGACGCAGTCCTGGCCCAGGACCCCATGGGCCGGGTGGCCTGCGAGACCATTGCCACCACCGGCATGGCCTTGATTATGGGCGAGATGAGCTATCAGGGGGGCCGCATAGACATCCCCACCATCGCCCGCGGCGTCATTCGTGACATCGGCTACACGGACGCCGCCTATGGCTTCGACGCCAACACCTGCGCCATTCTCACCCATATCGACCAGCAGAGCCCAGACATCGCCATGGGCGTTGACAGCGCCTATGAGTCCGAAGGCGACACCGGCGCCGGCGACCAGGGGATGATGTTTGGCTTTGCCTGCGACGAGACCACTGAGCTGATGCCGGCCCCCATCGCTATAGCTCATCAGTTAAGCCGCCAGCTGACCTGCCTGCGCAAGAGCGGCAAGCTCCCCTGGCTGCGCCCCGACGGCAAGACCCAGGTTTCTGTTCAGTACGGCGAGGACGGCTCCGTGGAGCGCATTGACACCGTCGTGGTCTCTACCCAGCACGCCCCGGAGATTGAGATCGGCCATCTGCGCGAGGCCATCGTGGAGGAGCTGATCAAGCCCACCCTGCCGGCAAAGCTCCTCGACGCCAAGACCAAATTCTACGTCAACCCCACCGGCCGGTTTGTCGTCGGCGGCCCCCAGGGCGACAGCGGCCTGACTGGCCGCAAGATCATCGTCGACACCTACGGCGGCTACGCTGCCCACGGCGGCGGCTGCTTCTCCGGCAAGGACCCGACAAAGGTCGATCGCTCCGCTGCGTACATGGCCCGCTACATCGCCAAGAATCTGGTCGCCGCCGGTCTGGTCAAGAAGTGCCAGATCGAGCTGGCCTACGCCATCGGTGTGGCGCACCCCGTCTCCGTGCTGGTGGACAGTTATGGCACGGGCATCGTCAGCGACGAAGCACTAAGCCAGGTGGTCAGCCGCTGCTTTGACCTGCGTCCTGCGGCCATCATCCGCGACCTCGATCTGCGCCGCCCTATCTACCGCCCCACTGCTGCCTACGGCCACTTCGGCCGCACCGACCTGGATCTGCCCTGGGAGCGCACCGACCGGGTGGACGCCCTGCGGGCCAACGTGGCCCGGTAAGGGAGGAATGTGGAGAGGCCCGTCTCTTTTTGGGG
>CALWWH010000038.1 GCA_944385195.1 uncultured Oscillospiraceae bacterium
CCCACATAGGCGTAGGTCAGGGACTTCATGACCTGCTGGTGGGGCATCTTGAAGTGCTTGGACTTGGCGCCCCAGTAGCCCTTGGCCATCTTCAGCGTCTTATTTCTTCTCTTACGCGCCATCATGGCGCCTTTTACTCTTGCCATTGTTTCTTGCCTCCTATTCTAACGAATCCGTATCTTACTTGTAGGGGATCATCTCGCGGATGACTGCCTCGTTGGTGCGGTCGGCATAGGTGCCGCTGCGCAGACGACGCGTACGCTTGGTATCCTTCTTGGTCAGGATATGGCTCTTAAATGCGTGGGCCCTCTTGACCTTGCCGGATTTCGTCAGATTGAAGCGCTTCTTGGCGCCACTGTGGGTCTTCAGCTTAGGCATAATCATTACTCCTTCCATCTCTTTCCCCACCCAGGCGGGGAAACGCTTGTTTACTTGCCAGTCTTGGGGGACAGGAACATGGACATATTGCGGCCCTCCAACTTGGCGGCCTTGTCCATGGTGGCTACTTCGGTACACTGCTCAGCGAACTTCTTCAGCAGGTCACGGCCAATCTCCGTATGGGCCATCTCACGGCCGCGGAAGCGGACGGAGACCTTCACACGGTTGCCGTCGGCCAGGAACCTCTGCGCATTCTTCAGCTTCGTGTTGAAATCGCCGATGTCGATGCCGGGAGACATACGGATCTCCTTGATCTCCACCACATGTTGATTCTTTCTGGCTTCCTTCTCCCGCTTGCTCTGCTCAAACTTGTACTTGCCGTAGTTCATCAGCTTGCACACAGGCGGCGTCGCCTGGGGAGAGATCTTCACCAGGTCCAGACCGCGCTCCTCCGCAATGTGCAGGGCCTCCTCACTGGAGACGATGCCCATCTGCTCGCCGGTCTCACTGATCAAGCGGAGCTCTTTGTCCCGGATCTCTTCGTTCAGTTCATGCTGTACCTTGCTAATAACCGAAGCACCTCCCATCAAAAATAAAAACGCGAACGCACCTGGCATCCGCGCAAACAACACAGAACGCCCCTCACTTGGGCACCCTGTGTTTTCGCTGTTGACCTCTTTGCCTGACGCGGGAGGTGAGGCGGACGCACCGGCCTTCTTTGTTTTCCTGAATGATTTTACCATCCTGCCCGCCATTTGTCAACTGGCTTTTCTTATATTTTCTTTTTTCTGCGGCATGTATATTCTCCTTCCAGTGGGCCACACTATGGCTGTATCCAGTCCATAAAAGGAGGTGCCAACAATGGAAAAGAACTGCGATCAGAACTACAACAGCAATACTCAGAAGACCAACACCAAGGCCGGCAAGAACTGCAACGAAAAGTCCAACAAGACCGGCAACGAGAAGTCCAACAAGAGCAGCAACCAGAAGCAGCAGTAACGCAAGCTGTTTGAAGCGGCCGTGCCCCCCTGCGGGACACGGCCGCTTTATTTATTCCCTCAGACTTGCCGGATAGGTGCCGCTGCTGTGCAGGCGGCGCAGCGCCTGGGCCACGGTGTCCCTGTCCTCCTGATAGGTCATGCCGAACCACCGGTCTGTGGAGTGCAGCACGGAGACGGACAGTTTCCCCTCCTTCAGCAGATCGCCCACCATGTTGGGCAGCAGGCACTCGGCCTTGAGGTCCCCCCCGGCACGGCTGCGCAGAAAGTCATGGAAATACCGTTCCAATTCCCCGAAGATGCTGGGGGCAAACCCCCAAAAGTTCATGGAGACAATGGTATCCGGCGCCAGCTCCCGGCGCCCATCGGCCACATCGGCGATGGAGCCGTCGGCAAACAGTTGGATCTTCAACGTCTCCCGGATACCGGTCAGCCTGTCCCCCGCCACATGGCACACGCCGCGGGACACGGTGCCGTTGATGCTGACAGTGTTCTTCAGCAGATACCCCACCATGGCGGCCTCACCAACCGGGGCCATCCGCTGCAGATGCTCATACATGGTGCGGTAAGCGTCCACGCCGTAGTAGTCATCGGCATTGATCACGCAGAAGGGCTCATTGACACAGTCCCGGGCACACAAAACCGCGTGGGTGGTCCCGAAAGGCTTGGTGCGCTCCGGGGGGATCTGATAGAAAGAGGGCACGCTGGTAAAATCCTGGATGGCATAGCGGACCTGGACCGGCTGGCCGTCCGGTGTCAGCCGGCGGCTGACACGGTCGCCGCACAGGTCCTTGATCAGCTGCACCATATCCGGCTTGATGATGAACACGATCTTCGTAAAACCCGCACGGATGGCGTCATAAATGGAATATTCCATCAGGATCTCACCGTTGGGGCCCACACCGTCCACCTGCTTATTGCCGCCGTAACGGGAGCCCAGACCGGCTGCCATGATCACAAGCGCTGCGTTCATTGTGTTTCCTCCTGTTGTCTCACTGCTAACAGTCGCATTCCGGCACATTTTATCACAAAGTTCTGCGTCCTTCAACCACTTTTGAAAATCTTTTCCGGCGGTGATTTGGCTCTCATCCCACTCGGCCGCCCATTCCGCCTACATATAATATAGGATATGGAAGGCCTCTTATAAAAAAATTCTCAAATTAGAAACAAAAATGTTGGAAATTGTACTGGAAATTCCTTAGAAGACGCGTTATAATAAGTACCTGTCTCGAGTCCTACTCTTTGAGACCAAATCGGGCCATGCGCCCGTTTCCCGAAGAAAACCCAGGCAAAGGAGAAAACTTATGTCTAACAAGAAGAGGTCCGGGCCTAAGATGGGCCGGCAGCGCACTGGTCTGGACAAGTTCGGTGCGGTGATGCTGGTGGTACTGGCTGTATGCAGTATGGCCCTTTTCATCCGCATTCTGGCCACCAATATGCTGACCAGCGGATTGACCATCGCGCTGATGGTGTTTCTGGTGGCTCTCAACGGCGCTCACCTGATCGTGCAGATGCCCCTGTGGCGCAATAAGCTGGGCAAGCTGCTGTGCGGCCTGCTGGCCATCGTACTGTCCGCCGCCATGCTCTATGGCGTGGTCGCCGTCAACTCCGTTCAGAACGCCTTGACGGCAATCTCCGGCAAGCTGACGGAGAAGGCGGTCACCGCGGTGATCGTCCTGGCCGATGACGAGGCCCAGGATCCCAGCGACACGGTGGGCTATCAATATGGTATCCTGTCCAAAACGGACCAGGAGAATACCCAGGCGCTGCTGACCAGTCTGCAGGAGGCCATCGGCACGGTGGAGACCACCGGTTATGAGTCCTATACCGACATGGTGGACGCCCTGTATGACGACGCGGTGCAGGCCATCGTCCTCAACAAGGGGTATATCGACGTACTGACGGAGATGGAGGGCTATACCGACTTCTCCCAGCAGACCCGCATCATCTATGAGTTTACCACCGAGTATGAGGTGGATCCCATCACTCCGGTGGGCAATGTGACCAAGGATCCCTTTATCGTCTATCTCAGCGGCATTGACGCCCGGGACAGCGACATCAACGCCAAGAACCGCAGCGACGCCAACCTGCTGGCCATCGTCAACCCCCGCACCTATCAGGTGCTGCTGCTCAACACCCCCCGGGACACCTATCTGCCCCTGACCAACGGTGAGATGGACAAGCTGACCCATGCCGGCCTCAAGGGCATTGACGAGTCCATCGGGGTGCTGGAGAACCTGTACAACATTGAGGTCTCCTACTACGCCCGCATCAACTTTAACGGCCTCATCGAGCTGGTGGACGCTGTGGGCGGCATTGACGTGTACGCCGAGCAGGCCTTCACCTCCCACAACATGGAGGTGCCCGGCGTGGGCTGGAGCGTGTCCTACTCCTATGATGAGGGCTGGAACCACCTGGACGGCGCCCGCGCCCTGCTGTTTGCCCGGGAGCGCTATCCCTTCGGTGACGGCGACAACACCCGCGGCCGCCACCAGATGGCAGTGATCGAGGCGCTGCTGGATAAGCTGACCTCCCCCGCCATCCTCACCGGTTTCCAGGATGTTCTGGACGCCGTCTCCAAGTACCTGATCACCAACATGTCCTACGAGGAGATGTCTGATCTGGTACAGCTGCAGCTGAAGAAGATGCCTGAGTGGAACATTCAGACCTACGCCATCACCGGCGAGGGCGACTACCAGCCCAACTATATGGCCGGCGGCGATACGTCCTGGGTCTCCTGGCCCGACATCGACACCGTCAACACCGCCAAGGAGCTGATCGCCCAGGTGCTGGACGGCGAGACCATCACCCTGCCTGAGTAAGTTCCCCGTACTGTCCCAGTGCCCGGCTCCGCCGGGCACTGTGTGCGTTTTCCAAACCATGTTAGGAGGACCTTTCTATGAGCCGTTCCAAAACTTTAGGGCATGCATTCGCCATTTTCACCATTCTGGTGTGGGGCAGCTGCTTTGTGCTGACCAAGCAGATGCTCACCGCCTATACCCCGACCCAGATCATCCCCCTGCGGATGGGTCTGGCCTATCTGGCATTGCTGGCTATCCGTCCCAAATTCCTGAAACTGCCCTGGAAGGACGAGCTGATCTTCATCCTCATCGGCATCACCGGCGGCAGCTTCTACTTCTTCCTGCAGAACACCGCCCTCAGCTATACATACGCCGCCAACGTCAGTATTATCGTGGCCCTCTCCCCCATTCTGACGGTGATTCTGGCCCAGCTGTTTTCCCGTCAGGGGGAGAAACTGGGCAAGTACATCTACATCGGCGCCGTCATCGCCATTGTGGGCGTGGTGCTGG
>CALWWH010000039.1 GCA_944385195.1 uncultured Oscillospiraceae bacterium
TGTCGAAAAAGTGGCTTGTCAATTGATAGAAATTGACAAGCCACTTTTTCGAGTAGGCCGCACGAAATTTCAGGCTCGATTTCTTGGGAAATTGTCGCCCAAAATTTCGTGAGAGGTGTCATTTCCCGGGCACATGTCCTTGGAAATGACTGGATTTCATTTTATTCCGCCGCCTGCGGACGGCGGAACTCCTTGCAGGAGGGCTTTTTTGACACACCGAAAAAGCCAGGTTTGTTCCTTCGTATTTTAATGGAAATGTAAATTTTTGAAGGGCTTGAAAACTTTTTCAGATGTTTTGGCCTGCTCTGGCAGGATAAACGCCGCAAATGGACAACATTTGCGGCGTTTACATTTTGCACAAATTTTATGTGTTAGTTACAACTCAGGCCACCTTTTGGAGCTCCTGGCGGAGATAATCCAGATCGGTGTGGGTGTAGTGCTCGGTGATATCCTTATCGGCGTGGCCCAGCATCCGCTTGGCAGCCAGCTCATCCACGCCATACTGGTGGCAGCGGGTGGCAAAGGTATGCCGGCACCAGTGCGGCGTGGCCCCCTCCGCGCCGATCTGCGCCATGAGCTCGGCAAAGCGGGCTCGGTAAAAGGAGACAGACAGGCGGCGGCCGTCCTTGCCGCAGATGATATAGTCCCCGCCCTTGGCAAGCCAGTCGGAGAGGTATCCCCGGATGTGCGGGTGGACCGGGACAATTCGGTCCCGGCCGGCCGCAGTCTTTTTGCCGCCCTGGAGATAGTCCCCGTCGGCGTGGTACGCAAATCGGGTGAGCTCCAGAAACTCCGAGATGCGAAAGCCGGTATAGCAGAGGATGATCACGGTATCCGCCCAGGGCACACCGTCCGCGGCCATCTGCTCCAGCTTGTGCAGCTGCAGGTCGGTGAGCACGCCCTTCCGAGCCTTTGCGCCCACCGCGGGCACTTTGACAAACTGGGTATAATCCTTGAGGATGATGTCCCGCTGCATGGCAAAGCGGGAGAGCGCGGACATGAGGGACTTGTCGTTGTTGATAGAGGACTGGGAGAGGCCGCTGCTCTCGTCCTGGTCGATGATAGCCTGCCAGTCGTCCAGTGTGATGCGGCGCATCTTTTTCCCGGCCAGGACGCCAACCCGGCCCCAGGATGCCCGGTGGGATGCCGCAGAGGCCGGACCCATGCGGGGATATTCCCGGCCGCTCCACAGGTCGTAAATCTGCTGGAGGGTGAGGTCCATGGGCTCTGCCTCCGGGGCGGCATGGGTGCGGCACCACTCGTCCAGCGCGGCCTGGGCGTCGGCCGCCTTGGCAAAATAGGCCAGGTACTTTTGCCGCACCCGGCCCCGCTGAGTGCGGCAGGGCACCCGCACGGCCCAGGGCCGGCGGCGGGCGCCGGGCAGCTTGACAATGCTGCCGGTCCCGTTTGCTCGTCTCATAATCAGACCTCCTTATCTTGCTTAAAAAACGTATGTTCTATTTTGAGGGTTTTGAGAAGCCGCCCGGAGGGGGCGGCTTCCTGAAATCCGACAACGCTGTCGGATTTGAGAAATGTAGGGGGACTTCTATAACAATGGCTCTGTTTCATTCTCCTGGGCTTGAGGCTCTGTACTTCCAGGCGCGGAGGGATCGAGTGAAGGCGCATACATCCAACGATATCCGCCGGCGTGCTTCTGGCGGCCGCTGATGGCATCTCGTATACTTTTGGATGATACGCCACATTCTTTTGCAGCGGCTGATATTGACTCAAATTCTCGAACAATTTCCTGATTATCTGTAACTTGGATAACAGGCTTTTTGGTTGAATGCTTTGGCATGGATGCTTTACGTTCTTGTTCCTGCCTCCGGCGTTCGGCTTTTTCCTCTCGGGCCTGAGTTTTGCGGAGTAATTCTTCTTCGCGGTTTCGCTGAGCTGTAAGTAAATATTGAGCTCGCTCCTTTCGCTCTTGGAACCACCTGCGATCCATCCCTGTGAGATGCTGAAGTGCTCTTTCCGCTACAGCAATTTCTTGCGCATAATCTTTGCGCTTGCGATAAATCATCACATATGAAGTATAGATCGCTGGGCAATTATACCCTTCAGACTCGGCGAGCTGAAACAGGGTGAGTGCCGTGTCAAAATCGCCGGCACGCCGGGCTTCTTCGCCGGCGAACCAATGCTCATAACCGCTATCGTTATAAGATACTTTGAGCGAACTGCGCTGCTCTGGAGTGGAGCTGACTATTTTGTTGAGCAAAATCTTATCTTTAACGTCAGAGTTTGCGATGCACTGTAAAAGTTGATGTGTCGTGATACAATCCCCCAGAGCAGAGTGGGCCGCCCCGCTGAGAGAAAAAAAGGTTCTTAGCGTATCTAGCTTATAATTTCGGAGAGTTGGAAAGGCAAGCCTGCTCCATTTCAGGGTATCAAAACACTGATTTTCTAGAATAACCTCACAGCGAGTTTGAATGAACTTAATGTCAAAGCCGATATTATGCCCGACCAGAATATCATCTCCGATGAAATCGAAAAAGGCCTGTTGAACGTCCTCCAGAAACGGCTGGTCCCTCAGCGTTTTCCAGGTTAGCCCGTTTACCTCGCTGGCCTCTTTTGAAATTGCACCAACCGGTCTGACATACGTATGATAGCGAGAGATTTCAATATTATTGCGAACTTTCACGGCTCCGATCTCGAGAATTTCACAGGAACAAGCATCCAAACCACTGGTTTCTAGATCGATGACAGTATAATCGACCGGGATATCTGTACAGGTATTATAGGACGCGTGTAACTGCTTCCGGGGTGCGTCACCCGTGGGCGCTGGGCTGCCAAAAAGAAAAGAAAGGATTCCCATTTGTTGCGAGCCACCTTCCCATATTTTATCCGCATCTAAATAGAGCACAGGCCTGCTCTGTTATAATAGTCCATGGCGCCACGCATAAAGGCCTCTGTGACACCAAAATATTCGGCCAGTTCCCAGGGCTCGCGGTAGCCCCTGCATATGGCCCTACAGAGCTCGTCCTCCGGGACGAGCTTTTCATATGCCCATTTGTTGGCACGGTTTTCGTGTTTCTGGCGGATGTCACAAGCGGCGTAGCGGTTATAAAAAGACCCGGTTTCACAGTGCCCCAGCTCATGGGCCAGCTTGACCGTCTCGTCGGCGGTTGTGGAGAGCCGCCAGGGATCCATGGCGACGGCGCAGGAGCCGTCCGGCAGGGGCATGGACAGGGACTCGGCCGCGCCCAGGTCGAACCAATAAACCTGCGTGCCGTGGGTCTCGGCCAGGTTGTACAGGTCCAGAAGGTCAGTCATTCTGCTTCTCCTGCCGTTTCTTTTCCGCCAAAAACGCGGCAAAGCGCTCCACGTCATCCCACATGGCGTCCAGCTCCTCCTGGCTCAGGTCCTTCTCACCGCCCCAGAAGGCGGCTTGGAGGTCCTCTTTTGTGTTAGTGTAACTAGGTTGAGACGAGGTGTTTTTCTTTTCTCTTTCTGCACGAATAAGGGCTTCAAATTCTGGAGTAAAAGTGATTTCTACTGTTGCATCTTGAGCAGACTCTGGACATTCCGTTGAAGGAGTAATTGAGATGTCTTGTACAGCGAATGCGAACCATCTAGCCAATTGCATTTCATCAGGTTCAAAGTATAGACGTGTGTCAAGCCAGGCAACTAAATATTTGTCTTCGCAAAAAGATGGCATAGTAAGGGTGGGTGGAATCATTTCTCTCAGTTTCCATACGACACTGTCATAATATTTTATGATATCATCCCATTTACTAAAAATCCCTGTCCCCATTACAAAATCGGGAGGAATATTAAATATTTGAGAAATATGGGAAAGCGTTTCATAGTCTGGAGATTGGTTTGTAGTTTCCCACATTGCAACTGTGGAGCGCGAAACATGTAGCAGTTTTGCGAGGTGCTCTTGTGTATAGTTGAAAAATTTTCGTAGTTGTTTGATTCGTGTCATTACTATCACCTCATTTCCATGTTACGTCAAAAATTATGACATTTCAAGTTTTCGGGAAGAAATAAATGTCTGAATACTTGACAAAATGGAGACGGTGTGCTATATAATGTCATAGATAATGACATTATATAAACTGAGCGTCAGCATAAAGAACAAAATGAGGTGATGAATTAATGCAAATAAAAAGATTGCGAGAATCACATATGTTCACCCAGCAACAGCTAGCTGATGCTTTGGGGGTAGCACGAAGTGCAATCGCAAATTGGGAAAGTGGAATTGCAAAGCCAAGGGCGGATTTATTACCCAAACTGGCAGCGTTGTTCCACTGCACCATTGATGAGCTGTTCGGTGAGCCGGACAACAAAGCGCCCCCGGCGGGGCCGGGGGCAGTGGATGAGCAGGAAGGGGGGTGAGGGGATGCGGCTTTCGTACGGTATGCCGGAGCCAGATGAAGAAATGAAAACGGTGGCTTCAAAAATTGTTAAACTGTTAATCGACAGCAAAATGACATATAAGAAAGCGTCCGAGACCCTGGAGACGGCTCAGACGCTTTTAGCCCAAACGAAACCTAGTGTTTTCTGAATTCTTCTTCAATGCGGTTGAACATGGAAGTTCTGAATAAATCAAATTCTTCTTCCATCTGCTGTTTCAGAACAGCGGCAATTGGCATTGGAAGCTTACGCAAAAGGTCGGAAGTGTTGTTGAGGTAGACGCGGCAAAAACGGTTCAAATCATTTTCAAGCGAAGAATTCATAAATTCACCCCCTTCCTACCGCCCATATTCTACCACAGGCGATGGAGGGGGGACAAGAGAGGAAACGAAACCCCGGCGGGGCCGGGGGCAGTGGATGAACAGGAATGAAGCGAGGCGATAACTCATGCACAACATTAGAGTGTTGCGCGAGAAGAATGGATTCACCCAGCAGCAGGTTGCCGAGGTCGTCAATGTAAGCCAGCAGGCAGTAGCAATGTGGGAAAACGGCCTAACAAAGCCAAGGGCGGATTTGTTACCCCGGTTGGCGGCATTGTTTCACTGCACCATTGATGAGCTGTTCGGTGAGCCAGACAACAAAACGCCCCCGGCGGGGCCGGGGGCAGTGGATGAGCAGGAAGGGGGGTGAGGAGGGTGATTGTCTTGTCAGCTCCGATGGAATTGTCACCAGACGTGAAAAGGAAACTCCGTGACGAGGTGCAAGAAAAAACAGGCGAAGATTGTATTATCCTGGATTGCGGTGTGCAGATCATGCAGATCTCCGTGAAAAAGGACAGCGCCACTGGCGGCGACCAGTGACGCTGCATAAAGAATCTTACAGGCTGAAATCCGGCGAGGAAACATGCTCATTGAAGTCATTGCTGTCCAGCTGCTGAAGCTCATTTGTGGCCTTCTTGTACATCGTGTAGATTTCTTCCACAGAGGTTTCTTCATTGGTATGGACTTTGACATAAATGAGCGCCAATTTTTGAATGATTTCCGGTTTCATTGAATCACCTCCTTCCTACCGCTCCAATTCTACCACGGGCGGCAGGGAGAGGGCAAGAGAGATACAGGCCCCTGGCGGGGCCGGGGGCGGGAGAAACGCCTGATTGCAGAAAGGAGCAAACGATATGAGACCCAAGACACGAGATCTGCCGGCAGTGACAGACCAGGATATCCTGTCCTGCGACAATGTGCCGGTGGAGCTGGCCGCCCGGTATCTGGGCAGCAGCACGGCCACCCTGTACGAGGCGCTGCAGGATGAGCGGGTGCCCTTCGGGTGGGCGGTGCAGCGCAACAGCAACTGGGCCTATAACATCAGCCCGGGCGCCCTGGTGCGCTACAAGCGGGAGGGGCTGCCCATGTACAAGCTCAAGGACGTCTCGGAGATTATCTGCGAGGACGTCAACCGGCTGATTGACCAGCGGATGGCACTGGTGGGCCGCCTGACCAGCGCACTGCTGGAACAGTAGGAGGCAGCTATGTGGCGGAAACTGAAGCAGGCCCACCCGTGGCTCTACGAGGCCGCGGAGTGGGGGATGCTGGCGCTGTCCGCGGGGGCGTTCCTGCTGGCGCTGGCGGCGTTCTTAGAGAGGTGGTTTTAGCATGCTGAGCACAAAGGCGCCCGCCGTGAGCCGGGAGCGGGTGACAGAGGAGCTGGCGGAGCAGTATGGGCCCGAGGAGCTGTGGCAGGTGGAGCAGCTGAGCCGGAACATTTTCCGGGCATGGCTGCGCAGCGGCCGGGTGGCGGTGGCCTGGATCCAGCCGGATGGCTCGCTGGAGATCCGGGAGCTGGAGGAAGCATGGCAGGCATAAAAAATCCCCGCGGCCTCCTGAAAGGCTGCGGGGCGTGCTTCAAAGAAGCACATCATGAGAACATCTGTATTATACCACGGATAAGATACCAATGCAAGGGGGAAACGAGATGTCAAGTAAGATCCAAACTGGGCTTAGAATCCCAGAAGCACAGTACGTCCGGCTTTTGGCAGAAGCCAACCGCATGGGTATCTCAGTTAATGCACTGATTCTTCTGTTGATAGACGTGGGTTTTTCAGCGCTTACTCTTGGTACGGAGGCAGAGT
>CALWWH010000040.1 GCA_944385195.1 uncultured Oscillospiraceae bacterium
TCGCAGGTGACGCGGTCGGAGAAGCGGCAGCCGATGGCCACCAGCAGGTCGCACTCTGCCGAGGCGATGTTGCTGGCGTGGGAGCCGTGCATACCGATCATGCCGGTGAACTGCGGATGATTGCCCGGCAGTGCGCCGCCGCCCATAATGGTGCTGGCCACGGGGCAGTGGAGCGTCTGCACAAAGCGGCGGAACTCCGGTACGGCCCCGGGCGAGCGGATGACGCCGCCGCCGACGAGAACCAGCGGCTGCTCGGCCTGGTTGATCATGTCCACCAGGGTGTTGATGTCGCTCAGGTCCGGCTCCGGGTCTTTGAAGTCCCGGCCTGCCATCTCGCGGAGCTTTTTCAGCCGTCCGTTGTGGATGTGCTCTTCCCTGGGCAATGGCTCATAGTCGGCCAGGTCAGAGGTGGCGTTTTTGGCGATGTCGATCAGCACCGGGCCGGGCCGGCCGCTGCGGGCAATGGCGAAGGCCTCGCGGACGACATCGGCCAGACGGCTGACGTCCTTGACCAGGTAGCTGGACTTGGTAATGGGCATCGAGATGCCTGTGGTGTCGACCTCCTGGAAGGAATCCTTGCCGATCAGGTTCTCAGAGACGTTGCAGCTGATGAATACCACCGGCGAGGAGTCCATGTAGGCCGTGGCAATGCCGGTGGTCAGGTTGGTCGCGCCGGGGCCGGAGGTGGCAAAGCACACGCCTACCTTGCCGGTAGAGCGGGCATAGCCGTCGGCGGCGTGGGACGCGCCCTGTTCGTGGGCTGTCAGGATGTGTCGGATGGTTTTGTTGTAGCCGCCCAGCTCCAGCTCGTCATAGACGTTCAGGATTGTGCCGCCGGGGTAGCCGAACACGGTGTCGATGCCCTGCTCGAGCAGGCATTCCAGCAAAATTCTGGCGCCGCGCATTTTCATAGTGGGGTAACCTCCCGTTATGTATTCCAGGGTGATGGGTACAAAAAAACGCCCCAAACCTCATCGGTTGGGACGAATTGCTCCGCGGTACCACCCAAATTCCCTTGTTGATCGTAAGGGCACTTGTTCGCGCGCTATCGGGCGCACCCGGCGGGTTCTACACCGTAGGGACGGTTCTTCCCGCAGCTCCGAGGCGAGCACAGCGGACCGGGCCGGATGCTTGCAGCGACCGCATCCTCTCTATAGACCCTGATGGTCAGCCTTAACCTCATCATCGCACTACACTACATATCGTTGAAGTGATTACCACGAATCATACCAGACAATTCGCCGGCTGTCAACCCCTATTTTTGAATTTGACACATGTTCTCGACAGAGCATCGGTTGTGGCCTATTTGTGCGCCACCGATGGAGCACAGGGCAATGCGACGAGAGTGTACATTTTTTTGAAAAGCACTTGACTATTCAATTTGGATGTAGTATATTGTTTACGTTCTAACTGTTAGATGTCTGACAGTGTGCATTCTTACAATCAGATATCTAAAAAGTTTCAAAAAGAAAACATCATCCGATGTATTTCAATGAAAGAGAGGTGTCAGTTATGAATTGGGAGTCAGAAAATCCCGAGCAGTCATCTGCAAAGCATCACGGCCCGCCTCCAGGACCTCCACCCATGGACCGCAGTGATCCGCGCCGGGCTCTGATGAAGATCGGTTTTATCTCGCGCAGCCAGCGCAAGGTGTTTGCCTCGGTCTTTAGCCAGTATGGGGTTCACCCCAGTCAGGGTTTTGCGCTTTCGATGATTGTGCACCAGCCTGGCCGTTCCCAGCGGGAATTGGCCGATGCCATGCGCCTGGAACGGGCAACCGTGACGGTGACGCTGCAAAAGTTGGAGCGCGGCGGCTTCATTCGCCGGGAACCAGACCCGGACGACCAGCGTGTGATGCGCATTTTTCCCACACAGAAGGGCATCGAGGCGGAGACGAATATCACCAGCGAGATCGACCGTTTCCATCAGGCCTGTATCGAGAGTTTGGACTCCGAACAGCGCCAGCAGCTGAGCGAGCTGCTGCAAAAGCTGGAGGATGCCATCATTGGCTACCAGGAGAAACTCAATGGTAATTCAAAGTAAATAAGGAGTCAAATTCCCTATGAAATTGATTTTAAAACACCTGAAACCCCATTGGAAGCTGGTCATTCTGACGATCATTCTGGTGGCGGTCACCTCGATTTCGGATCTGGTGCTGCCAAGTCTGAACGCGACCATCATCAACGAGGGCGTTATGAAGAGTCAGATGAGCGTGGTCTGGAAATACGGCGCTCTGATGCTGGGGTTTTCTATTCTCATGGGCGGCTGTTCTCTGCTCAGCAGCTACTGTTCTGCCAAGCTGGGCGCCAGCTTTGGCCGTGACCTGCGCAGGACCATCTTCGCCAAGGTTCAGACCTTCTCCCAGGCGGACGTGGATGAGTTCGGCGCGGCAACCCTGATCACTCGCAATACCAACGACGTCAACTCCTTGCAGATGACCGTCAATATGTCCCTGCGCTTCATGCTCATGACCCCGGTCACTCTGATTGGCAGCGTGGTCATGGCCCTGCGCCATAGCACCAGACTGGCTGTGATCCTCCTGCTTGTGATCCCCATCATGGCGGTGGTGGTGGGCTACATCAGCAAGAAGACCCGCCCCATGTTCTCTGCGCAGCAGAAGCAGGTCGACCGGCTCAACCAGGTCCTGCGTGAGGAGCTCTCCGGCGTGCGCGTGATCCGTGCCTTCGTCCGCGGCAAGTACGAGGAGGAGCGCTACAAGCAGGCCAACCGCGACATGTACAAGATCGCCACCAGGGCGGCCCGCACCATGCAGCTCATGATGCCGGCCATGACCATCGTCATGAACGCCTCCGTGCTGGTGGCCTACTACATGGGCGCCAACTTCATCAACGAGGGTGAAATGGAGATCGGCAACCTGACCGCCTTTATCGAGTACATGATGTCCATCCTGATGTCCATCAATATGTGCTCGTTTATGTTCTCCATGATCCCCCGGGCCATGACCAACGCCGGCCGTATCAGCATGATCGTCAACAAGGAGCCCTCTATCACCGATAAAGACGTGGTGAGGAAGGACGGCAAGGAGCTGACCATCGACCATTTCGACTCTCTGGAGTTCCGCAATGTCAGCTTTGCCTACCCCGGCACCCAGCGCGCTGTGATCAACAACGTCAGCTTCACCGCCCTGCCCGGCGAGACGACGGCCATCATCGGCTCCACCGGTTCCGGCAAGTCCAGCCTGGTGAATCTGATCCCGCGTTTTTACGACGTAACGGAAGGGCAAATCCTGCTCAACGGCGAGGACATTCGCCACTATCCGCAGGATACGCTGCGCCGCGCCATCGGCGTTGTGCCGCAGAAGAGCTTCCTCTTTGAGGGCACCGTGGCCACGAACCTGCAATACGGCAAGGATGACGCCACCGAGGAAGAGATGTGGCACGCTCTCGAGGTCTCCCAGGGCAAGGACTTCGTCATGGATCGCCCGGGCAAGCTGGACAGCGACATCTCCCAGGGCGGTACCAACGTCTCCGGCGGCCAGCGCCAGCGCTTGTCCATCGCCCGTGCAGTCATCCGCAAGCCTGCCGTCTACATCTTCGACGACAGCTTCAGCGCCCTGGATTTCAAGACCGACGCTGCTTTGCGGATTGCCCTGAAAAAGGAGACCACCGACGCTGCGGTCTTTATCGTGGCGCAGCGCGTGACCACTGTCATGGGTGCAGACCGTATCATCGTCCTGGACGAGGGCAAGGTTATGGGCATTGGGACCCATGCAGAGCTCATGGAGACCTGCCCGGTCTACAAGGAGATCCTGCTGTCGCAGATTACAGAAGAGGAGGTGGCCTAAATGTCAGAACGCGACGATATCGCAAAAGAGGAACGAATGCTTCGCATGAAGCGGATGCAGCGCCATGGTGGCTTCCATGGCATCGGCGGCCCTGTGGAGAAAGCAAAGGACTTCAAGGGCTCCCTGATTCGCCTGCTTAAATATATGAGAAAGCTCATTGTACCCATGTGCGTCGTCTTCGCCTTTGTCATTTCTTCCAGCCTGCTCAACTCCTACACCCCGACTGTCATGTCCCGGCTGGTCGATATCATTGCCGACGGCTTTAAGTCCCGAACCGGTACGATGGATCTGGCGGGCACCCGCACCCTCATTACCC
>CALWWH010000041.1 GCA_944385195.1 uncultured Oscillospiraceae bacterium
GGCCCTTGTCAATCTCCTCGTAGCTGATGGTCAGCGGGGGAAGCATACGCAGGACAGAGCCGGCGGTGATGATCAGCAGGCCCGCCTCGATGCACTTGGCAGCCAGGGCCTTGTTGTCGCCGTCTACGGCCAGGCCGATCATCAGGCCCTTGCCTCGGACGCCGGTGACAATGGGCAGATGCCAGCCCAGGATGGTGGACTCGATGTAGGCGCCCTTCTCACGGACGGAGGCCAGCAGCGCGTCGTCGATCTGGGCCAGGACCGCCAGAGCGCCGGCGCAGCAGATGGGGTTGGCGCCAAAAGTTGTGGCGTGGGTGCCGGGGCCCAGGACGTCTTTGACCTTCTGACTGGCCATAAAGCCGCCCCGGGGCCGGCCGCCGCCGCTGCCCTTGGCAAAGCTCACCGCGTCGGGCAGAATGCCGTATTGCTGGAAAGTGAAGAGGCTGCCGGTGCGGCCAATGCCGGTCTGCACTTCGTCTACCAGCAGCAGCCAGTCGTTTTTGTCGCAGAGGGACTTGACCGCGCAGACGAAGTCCGGGTCCAGGGGCAGCACGCCGCCCTCGCCCTGGATCAGCTCGATCATGACGGCGCAGACATCCTCGCCGCCTGCGGCCTCGACGGAGGCGATGTCGTTGGCCTTGGCATAGCGGAAGCCCTCGGTAAAGGGGAAGAAATACTGGTGGAAGACGTCCTGACCGGTGGCCTTGAGGGTGGTCACAGTACGGCCGTGGAAGGAATGCTCCAGGGTCAGGATGGTGGCGCGACCGGTACCGTATTTGTCGTAGGAGTATTTGCGGGCCAGTTTGATGATGCCCTCGTTGCTCTCCGCGCCGGAATTGGCAAAAAAGGCGTAGGCCATGCCGGTACGGGCGGTGAGCTGCTCGGCCAGTTTTGCGCCGGGCTCGGTATAGAAGAGGTTGGAGGTGTGGGCCAGTTTGCCGGCCTGCTCGGTCACGGCCTTGACCCAGGCGGCGTTGCCGGTGCCCAGGACGTTAACGCCGATGCCGGAGGAAAAGTCGATGTACTCCCTGCCCTCGAAGTCGTAAAAGCGCGCGCCCTCGCCCCGCTCGATGCACACGGGATAGCGCCCGTAGGTGTGCATGATGTGGTCTTGGGTCAGCTGTATCAGTTCTGCATTGGTCACGGTTCTCGCCTCCTGATTACTTGAGCATGGTGCCCATGCCGCTGTCGGTGAGCAGCTCCACCAGGATGGAGTGGGGCTTGCGGCCGTCGAGCATAACCGCGCTCTGGACGCCGCTGCGGATGGCCTCGACGCAGCAGTCGACCTTCGGGATCATGCCGCCGGAGATGATGCCCTCCTTGATCAGAGCCGGCACCTGGCTGACGGACAGCTCAGAGATGAGCGTGCTCTCGTCGCTCACATCGCGCATCAAGCCGGGAATGTCGGTCAGGATGATCAGGCGCTCTGCCTGCATGGCGGTGGCAATCTTGGCTGCGGCGGTGTCGGCGTTGATGTTATAGCAGTTGTTGCCGTCGGTGCCGGTGGCGACGGTGGCGATGACGGGGACATAGCCCGCGTTCAGGGCGTTATAGATAGGCGCCGGGTTGACGCCGGTTACCTCGCCGACCAGGCCGTATTCCTCGCCCTTCTGCACCGCCTGGATCATGGCGTCGTCCATGCCGCACAGGCCCAGGGCCTTGCCGCCGGCGCGGCCGATCATGGCGCACAGGTCTTTGTTGATCTTGCCGCAGAGGGTCATCTGGACGATCTCCATGGTGGTCTCGTCGGTGTAGCGCAGGCCGTTGACAAACCGGCTCTCGTGGCCGATCTTTTTGAGCCACTGGGAAATCTCCGGGCCGCCGCCGTGGACCAGGACGACGTTGATGCCGACCAGGCTCAGCAGCACGACGTCGGAAATGACGGCCTCGCGCAGCTCCTTGGAGATCATGGCGTTGCCGCCGTACTTGACCACGACGGTCTTGCCGGTGTACTTTTGAATGTAGGGAAGGGCTTCATTGAGCACCTTTGCGCGGGTGAATTGATTCTCAGGCATGGGTGGTTACTCCTTTTTTACACATGTTTTACACATGATAGGCCTCAGGTCCGGTAGTCGCCGTTGATTTTAACGTAATCGTAGGTCAGATCGCAGCCCCAGCAGGTGGCGCTGTGCTCGCCCTCGTGGACGTCCACTTCGATGATGACCTCGTCCTGGGTCAGGACGGTCTTTGCCAGCTCCTCGTCAAAAAGCAGGCCCGCGCCGTCTTTGCAGACGGCAACCTCGCCGGCTGCGGAGCGGAAGGTGACGTCAACGTATTCCGGCCGGAAGGGGGCCTTGCTGTAGCCCATGGCGCACAGAACGCGGCCCCAGTTGGCGTCTGCGCCAAACATGGCGGCCTTGACCAGGCTGGACTGGATGACGGCCTTGGCCAGCTTCTCGGCAGCCTCCTCGCTGCGCGAGCCGCTGACGGTGCAGGTCACCAGACGGGAGGCCCCCTCGCCGTCGGCGGCGATGTGGCGGGCGATCCAGGTCAGGACGTGGCGCAGCGCCTGGCAGAAGCTGTGGTAGTCGTCGTTTTTCCAGTCGATGAGGGCATTGCCGGCCTTGCCGTTGGCGAGAATGCAGCACATATCGTTGGTGGAGGTGTCGCCGTCGATGCTCACGCGGTTGAGCGTCACCTGCACGGCCCCATAGAGCGCCTCGTGCAGCAGCGCGGGGACGATGGCGCAGTCGGTGGTGACAAAGGTCAGGGTCGTGCCCATGTTGGGGTGAATCATGCCGGAGCCCTTGGCAATGGCGCCCATGTGGACAGTCTGTCCGCCCAACTCAAAGGCGATGGCGTACTCCTTGGGCAGGGTGTCGGTGGTCATGATGGCGTGGGCGGCGGCGGCGGAAGCCGCCTCGCCGCCGGACAGCTTCGCGCCCAAGGCAGGCATAGCGACCTCGATGGCGGCAATATTGAGCTCCTGGCCGATGACGCCGGTGGAGGCGACGATAAACTGGCCCGCCTCCAGGCCGGTGGCGGCTGCTGCTGCTGCGCACATGGCCTCGGCGTGCTCATGGGCGTTGGCGCAGCAGGCGTTGGCGTTGCCGGAGTTGGCCACGACGCCCCGGGCAGTGCCGTCGGCTAAGTGGTCCATGGTGACATACAGGGGCGCTGCCTTGACGCGGTTGGTGGTGTACACGGCAGCGGCGCTGGCCTCGCAGTCCGAGACCAGCAGCATGAGGTCATCCTTGTCCGGGGAGGAGGACGCCTTTACGCCCGCGTGAATCGCGGCGGCGGAGAAGCCCTGGGCGGCGGTGACGCCGCTGGGAATTTGAGTAAACATCGTCAACCCTCCTTACAGGCCGGTGGCCTCGTCGATGCCCATCATGATGTTGAGGTTTTGGATGGCGGCGCCGGAAGCGCCCTTGCCCAGGTTATCCAGCTGGGCGCTGAGGATGATCTGCTCGTCGTTGCCGCCCACATACAGGCGCAGGTGGTTGCTGCCGGCCAGGTTGTTGCTGCCAAGGAAGCCGCTGGCGGGCATACTCTCGGCCACGGTGACGAAGGTCTGACCGGCGTAGTGATCCGCCAGAACCTGGCGAAGGCTGTCGGGGGTCTGCTTGCCGTTGAGCAGGGCGGTGTACAGGGGGACGTTGACCAGCATGCCCTGGGGGAAGTCGCAGATGATGGGGTTAAAGATGGGCTTGCGCTCCAGACCGCACACCGCCACCATCTCGGGGATATGCTTGTGGGTCAGGGTCAGGCCGTACAGCCGCGGGCTGTCAAACTCGGGATCGCGGTTGGGGTCCTCGTAGGCCGCGATGGTCTTCTTGCCGCCGCCGGTGTAGCCGGACAGGGCGTGGACGACCATGGGGTAGTCCTTGGGCAGGATGCCCGCCATGACCAGCGGGGCCACCAGGGAGATCATGCCCGTGGCGTAGCAGCCGGGGTTGGCCACGCGGTGGGACTTGGCAATGGCTGCCCGCTGCTCGGCGCTCAGCTCCGGAAACCCATAGTCCCAGGCGGGGTTGGTACGGTGGGCGGTGGAGGCGTCGATGACGCGGGTGTTGGGGTTTTCAATCATTGAGACTGCTTCCACGGCGGCGGCGTCCGGCAGGCACAGGAAGACGAAATCTGCCTGGTTCAGACACGCTTTGCGGGCGGCGGGGTCCTTGCGCAGCGCGGGGTCGATGGTGATCAGGGTGACATCCTTGCGGCCGGCCAGGCGCTGGTCAATCTGAAGGCCGGTGGTGCCCTCGCGGCCGTCGATGAAGATGGTAGGCATAGTGACTCGCTCCTTTGTTGGTATTGGGCGGCGCGGCCGCCCTTCGCCGCTCCCCGGAGGGGAAAGACGGCCAATAATCTTACTTTCTGGCGTTGATGAAGTCCTGAATATACGCGATTTGGCTGGTGACAGCCTCATAACTGGGGCCGCCGGGGACCTTACGCTCTTCCACGCAGGTGCGCAGCTCCAGCGCGGTGTAGATATCCTCGTCGAAAAGGCTGCTGATGGCGCGGAAGTCCTTCAGGGCCATGGTATCCAGGCTCTCGCCGGTGCGGATGCACTGGTGGACCAGGCGGCCGACGATCATGTAGGCGTCGCGGAAGGGCAGCCCCTTGCGGACCAGGTAGTCGGCGCAGTCGGTGGCGTTGATGAAGCCCTCGGAGGCGGCCTTCGCCATCTGCTTGGGCTTGACGGTGAGGGTGTCGATCATCGCCGTGAAGACGGGCAGACACTGCTCGACGGTGTCGATGGTGTCAAAGAGCGGCTCCTTGTCCTCCTGCATATCCTTGTTGTAGGCCAGGGGCAGGGACTTCATGACCGTCAGGAGGGTGATCAGGCTGCCGTAGACGCGGCCGGTTTTGCCGCGCACCAGCTCGGCCACGTCGGGGTTCTTCTTCTGGGGCATGATGGAGCTGCCGGTGGAGTAGGCGTCGTCCAGCTCGGCAAAGCGGAACTCCCAGCTGCACCAGAGGATGACCTCCTCGGAAAAGCGGCTCAGGTGCATCATGAGCAGCGAGCAGGCAGACAAAAACTCAATGGCAAAGTCCCGGTCGGAGACGCCGTCCAGGGAGTTCTGGGTGATGCGGGCAAAGCCCAGCTCGTCGGCCACGCTCTGGCGGTCGATGGGATAGGTGGTCCCGGCCAGGGCGCCGGAGCCCAGGGGCATCTCGTCCATGCGCTCCAGGCAGTCCTCCAGACGGGTGACGTCCCGGCGGAACATGTTGGCGTAGGCCATCATGTAGTGGGCAAAGGTGGTGGGCTGGGCCCGCTGCAGGTGGGTGTAGCCGGGCATATAGCTGTGGCGGTTGGCCTCGGCCTTGCGCACGAGGGTCTGCATCAGATCCAGCACCTGGCCGATGATGACCTTGATCTCCTTTTTGAGGTATAGACGGATATCCAGCGCCACTTGGTCGTTACGGGAGCGGGCGGTGTGCAGACGCTTGCCGGTGTCGCCGATGCGGGCGGTCAGCAGCGTTTCGATGTTCATGTGGATGTCCTCGTTGTCTACGGAGAACTCCACGGCGCCGGCTTCGATGTCGGCCAGGATGGCCTTCAGACCCTCGATGATGGCGGCCGCCTCGCTGGGCTCAATGATGCCCTGACGGCCCAGCATGGCCGCGTGGGCCATGGAACCGGTGATGTCCTCGCGGTACATCCGGGCGTCAAACTGAATGGAGGAGTTGAAGTCGTTGACCAGCGTATCGGTCTCCTTTTGGAATCTTCCTGCCCAAAGTTTCATGGGTGGTTACCTCACTGTTCTTTGAATTTAAGGAAAACGCAGGGGGCGGCGTCGATGACGCCGCCCCCTCCAGCGTGAATTCGCTTGGTTTTGCTATGTACTTATTACTTGAGCTTACCCTGCTCGCGCAGCGCCAGAACCGTATCGGGCAGGCCCCACAGGTTGATGAAGCCAGTGGCGTCGGCCTGGTTGTAGTCGCTCTCCTCGAAGGTGACCAGTTCCTCGGAATAGAGGGTGCAGGGGGAGTCGACGGAGGCGGTAATGATGTTGCCCTTGTAGAGCTTGAGCTTGACGGTACCGGTGACGTACTCCTGGGTCTGGACGGCAAAGGCGGTCAGCGCCTCGCGCAGGGGGGTAAACCACTTGCCGTTGTAGACCAGATCGGCGAAGTCGACAGCCAGCTTCTGCTTCATGTGCTTGGTGTCCTTGTCGATGGTGATCATCTCCAGAACCTCGTGGGCCCGGTAGAGGATGGTGCCGCCCGGCGTCTCGTAGACGCCGCGGTCCTTCATGCCCACCAGACGGTTCTCGACGATGTCCAGCAGGCCGATGCCGTTGGCGCCGCCCAGGACGTTGAGCTTGCGGATGATGTCGGAGGCCTTCATCTTCTCACCGTCGATGGCAACCGGACGGCCCTTTTCAAACTCGAGGGTGACGTAGGTGGCCTGATCGGGAGCCTGGGCGGGGCTCAGGCCCATCTCCAGGAAGCCCGGCTTGTCGTACTGCGGCTCGTTGGTGGGGTCTTCCAGATCCAGTCCCTCATGGCTCAGATGCCACAGGTTCTTATCCTTGGAGTAGTTGGTCTCGCGGCTGATCTTCAGGGGGACGTTGTGCGCCTCGGCGTAGTCGATCTCCTCGTCGCGGCCCTTGATGTCCCACTCACGCCAGGGAGCGATGATCTTCATCTCCGGGGCAAAGCGCTTGATGGCCAGCTCAAAACGGACCTGGTCGTTGCCCTTGCCGGTGCAGCCGTGGCAGATGGCGTCAGCGCCCTCGGCCTTGGCAATCTCTACCAGGCGCTTGGCAATGATCGGACGGGCAAAGGCGGTGCCCAGCAGATACTCCTCATACTTGGCGCCCATCATCATGGAGGGGACGATGACGTCGTCCACCAT
>CALWWH010000042.1 GCA_944385195.1 uncultured Oscillospiraceae bacterium
GATTGAGGCTCTCCTGGAGGATGGCATTGAGATGGGCTGTGCCCGTCTCTCCTTTGCGGGTGGGGCTCAGGACCTGGAACTGGTCCGAGCGGATGTGCATATGATCCGGCAAGCGGTGATGGCAAAGGTCGCGGATGGTGGCCGCAACGGCGTCCGGCCGGCGGTGCATAAAGAAAAAGTCCTTGTTCTTGGTCTTGAGGTCGGGAAGCTCCCCCTGATTGACCGCGTGGGCGTTCATGACGATCAGGCTCTCCTGGGCCTGGCGAAAGATCTCCGTCAGGCGGACCGTTTGCCGCCGTTCGGAGCGAATGAGATCTGAAAAAAGGTTTCCCGCCCCCACAGAGGGCAGCTGATCCGGGTCGCCGACCAAAATCAACCGGCACTTGTCCGGCAGCGCCCGCAGAAGGGCGTCCATCAGCAAAAGGTCGACCATGCTCATCTCATCGACAATCATCACGTCCGTGTCCAGCGGCTCACTCTCGTCGTGGTAAAAGCCCAGGGCGCCGGTATCCGGCTGGAATTGCGCCTCCAGGAGGCGGTGGATGGTGCTGGCGGGACGGCCGGTGAGCTCTGCCAGGCGCTTAGCCGCACGGCCTGTGGGGGCGGCGAGGGTGCAGCGCAAGCCCATGTCATCCAGCAGTGCCAGCATGCCTGCCAGCGTCGTGGTTTTACCGGTGCCGGGACCGCCGGTGAGCAGCAGCACCTGGCAGTAGGCAGATTTTTCAATGGCGTCCTCTTGGGCCGGCGCATAGCTTACGCCGGTGCGTTTTGCCACCCGGCGCATCCGCTCAGGGAGGCCCGCAGGGCGTTCCAGCGGCTTTGCCGCCATGGCCCGCAGGCGCTGCGCCACCTGGGTCTCCGCCAGATAGAGCTCCGGCAGATAGATGGCCGTGAGCTTTGCCACCGGCTCTGCGACCACGCGGTCGTTCTCCGTCAGGCGCGCCACCGCCTCGGCGATGGCTGCCTCATCCAGACCCAGCAGCTGGGCCGTGGCCGGCAGCAGCTTGTGCAATGGCAGGAAAACGTGCCCATTGCCGGTATTGTGCCGCAGCTCAAAAAGCACGCCCGCCTCCACCCGGCGCTCATCGTCGGCGTCGATCTCCAGAGACAGGGCAAACTGGTCCACCTGGGCAAAGTTCGCGCCGAAGAACGGTTCCGTGAGCAGATACGGGTCATCCTGCAGCGCCTCGATGGCCAGGTCGCCGTAGACCTTGTAGACCCGCATGGCCAGCTCCGGCGGCAGATGATGGCCCGCCAGAAACTCGATCAGACGCCGCACCCCCACCTGGGAGCGGAAGGATTCGCTGATGGCCTGGGCTTTTTTGACCGACATTCCCGGCAGCGCTGCCAGCTGTTCCGGGTGGTTTTCGATCACCTCAAGGCTGTCAGCGCCGAAGGCCGCGACGATGCGCCTGGCCAGCACCGGGCCAATGCCCCGAATGATGCGGCTGGAGAGATAGGCAAGGATGTCCTCGGTGCTGTCAGGCATCTGCCGCTCGAGGAAGTCAGCGGCAAACTGCTGCCCGTAGCTGGCATGGCGGGCCCACTTGCCGGTCACGACCAGCTTCTCCCCCACACACAGGAGGGGAATGGTGCCCACCACGGTGACGGTCTCGCCGCCCTCGGTCTTCAGCCGCAGGACGGCGTATCCGTTTTCTTCATTTTGATAGACCACTGCGGCCACTGTCCCCCGCAAGATCGTCTGCTCCATGTGCTCTCTCCTGTGCCTTGTATGTCAGCTCGTTCAGACGGGCGCTGCCCTCGGCAAAGAGGATGCGCCCGTCACTATAGGCCCACCAGCGCGCCAGACGCAGGGCCTCCTGGTCTAGTCCGGCATCCCAGAGAATCAACCGGGCAGGCCCAAGGCCGCTCTCGCGCAGCCAGACATAGGCCTCGTACTGCTTTTGCAAGGTCTGCGCATCGCCCTGCGCCTGCCACAGCCAGGCTGCGGGTTTCATCGGCAGCACCAGCGCGCCGAAGAACAGCCACAGCAGCAGGACGATGCCCATTGCCGTCAGAAACGAAATAATCAGTTGCCAGATCATCGTGCCACCTCCTTGCCTTATGCTATGCCGCAGGGGTGGAGCACGGTGCCTATACAGCGTTTATTATATCGTGATTCCAGGTCAGGGTCAATCATTTCTACGAAAAAAGCCCGCGCTTGTCAGCAGCGCGGGCTTGTGGTATACTAAAGAAAAAAGCGCATCCGCGCCCTGCGCGGGAAAGGAGCCAGCTTATGCGTCTGGATAAATATCTCAAAGTCAGCCGTATCATCAAGCGCCGCACCGTCGCCAACGAAGCCTGCGACAACGATCGCGTCATCGTCAACGGCCGTCCGGCCCGCGCCAGCTATGAGGTCAAAGTTGGCGACCGCATCGAAATCCTGTTTGGCAGCAAGAAGCTCTGCGTTGAAGTCATCACCGTGGCAGATAACGTCCGCAAAGAGGACGCCGTGGGGATGTATCGCGAGATCAGAGACTAAAACAGAGCATTTGTCGCAGATTGTTGAAGCCCTATGAGGCGATTGAGACAGATGCAAACGGCCAGGCATTCCGCCTGGCCGCTTTTTTACAAAGAAATTGCATTCATCGGCTGGTATTATTTCTGGATCTGTGATATAATTTTATACTATATAAATACACATATGATATTGGCGTGAACTTTGGCACCATATCAAAAAACAATATTGGAGGGTACGAACATGAAGAGAAACAGAACAGCTTCGACCAGAAAACGATGGCTAAGCCTGACGCTGGCCATCGTTTTGCTATTTTGCCCCTTCCCTGCCCTGGCTGCGGAAGAAACCCCGGCAGAGCAGACAGGGGACCTTGGTTTGGCGGGAAAAGTAAAGCTCGGCTACCATATTACATGGAACCAGGGCAAACCGCTTGAAACCGGGCAGACCTTGGTGGACCTGGACTATCAGTTCACGCTGCGGGAAGCTGGCAGTGTAGCAGACAACGCGCGATATTGGCGGATTTTTGTGGGGGATACTGCGGTCTTTGACTGCGTATACGAAGTGGCCTTTGGCACAGGGAGCTTGTCTACCGGGGATACCAAATGCCTCTCTGCCAACGCAGCGGTCAGCGGGTATGTAGTGACCTACACCCACACGCTCACCCTGGACCCGGGCGTCACTACGTTTACACTCCCTGCGCTAAAGATCCACTATGCCGCCGAGCCAGACGCCCTCGAGGAACCCAGCGACACCGCCGTCAAGGACTTCACCGGCACACCCATCACCATTGCCCCGCCGGCGGCCCCGGAACTCATCCTCACCACCGACGCGGCGGACACCCTTGCCGCAGGGGACCGCTTCACCGTCACCGCGACGGCCAGCGCAGCGACAGGGACAGTGGTGTTTTCCTACGCGCAGCAGAGCCAAACGGTCCGGCTCATCCAGGGCGCTGCCTCTGCCGCCTTTGAAGCCATAGCGGGGACGCACGATGTGACCGCAGTGCTCGAGGACGCCCTCCTTTCTGCATCCCTGCCCATTACAGCCCAGGCCGCGCCCGAGCCGGCGGGCTACACAGCGAGGTTTGTCCACGGCCAGACAACGGTGGCTATACTGGAGCATCTAACGACCGTACCCTATGCCCCCTGGATATCGAATCTGGAGGGCTGGTACACCGACGCTGCATGCACCAATGCAGCGGTTTTTCCCTATGAGCTGGCCCAGGACACGACCTTTTATGCCAAATCTGCGGCGCAGACCTGCATCGTGACCTACCGCGGCGCGGGTACGGAGGGCCTGCCGCCCAGCAGCATCGCTGCGGGGACGCAGTTGACGCTCCCGGCGGCGCCGTCCAGGGAGGGCTATGTGTTTGCCGGCTGGGCGTGCGGGCAGACGGTGTACGCCGCGGAAGACAGCGTTTTGATTTCCGATCACTGCACCGTCACGGCCCAATGGACGCCCCAGACGATGACGATCACCTACCCTGCGCTGCTCCCGGCGGGCGTAACACTGACGGCGGGCCCCAGCGCCGTGGACTACGGCGCCAGTGTGGACTTTTCCATAAGCCTGGCAGAGGGCTATGACCCATCGACGCTGAGGGTCAGCGCCAACGGGCAGCCTCTGGCATGCCTGACCTCCGGGGACGTGCTGCACTATGGCTTTGTTGCGGCCGAGGACACGGTCCTTTCCATCAGCGCCCCGCAAAAGTACAAGTATACGGTGGCTTTGCCCAGCGGCGAGCACTTTACCGCGGCATTCTCTGACGGAACCACAGGCCCAAAAGAACTGGCATACGGGGAAACCTACAGCTTTGAGATCACCCCGGCGGAACACTACCGCGTAGACCAGGTGCAAATCAACGGCACGCTGCAAGCACAGCCGCCCTATGAGGCCGTGGTCACCGGGCCGCAGAGCATCGCCGTCTGCATAGACCGCATCGAAGTTGTAACCGTCAGCTACTACATCGACAACCAGCTGGCTATGACCCAGATGGTCGAAAAGGGCTCTGTGCTCACCCCGCTGACCGCACCGGAAAAGACAGGCTATCGCTTCAGCGGCTGGTCTTTGAGCGAAGATGACGCCGGAGACCTTCAGGCCGACCTGTGTCTTTATGGCAGCTATTTGCCGCTGACCGGGCAGATTCTGTACGACGAGCCGGGCATTGAGCCCACCACCAAGGTCTATGATCAGGCCGCGACCCTCAGCACCGTCATTCCAAGCCGCGAGGGATACGACTTCCTGGGGTGGTCATTGGATGGCGTGACCTACGCCCCGGGCGCGAGTTACCATGAGAACATCAGCCCGGCAGATGGCAGCGTGACGCTGCACGCCTGCTGGAGGATCAAAACCTACACCGTTTCCCTGCCGTCAATTGCGGGATACAGCATTTCGGCGGTGTCTGCCACGGCAGAGCACGGCGGCAGCTTCCGCTTCCGGGTGGAGCCTCTGGAACAGTACGGTGATACCGCGCCGGTGGTGTCTGCAAACGGGGTCGAATTGACAGCTGTGGACGGCGTGTACACCATTGAAAACATCACCGAGCCTCAGACCGTCTCGGTTCAATTGACCCCGGATGCCAGCCACACAGTCGTTTTCCTCAGCCAGGGCCAGACCTATGCGGCCATCCCTGTGGACCACGGCAGCCTGGTCACGCTGCCGCCGGCCCCGGTGGTGGAGGGATTTGCCTTCGCCGGCTGGTACGCGGGAGGCGCTGCCTTTGATCCGTCCGCGCTTGTCACGGAAGACCTGACCCTGACGGCGCAGTTCACGCCGCTCCGCTACACCATCACCTGGCCGCAAGGCGGAACCGGCTGGGTCTTCGACCAGGAGCGTCCGCAGACCGTCAGCCATGGCCAGGCTGTGCAGTTTACTGTCATTGTCAGCCCGGGCTATCTGCCCGAGAGTTTGACCGTGGGCGCCAACGGCTATGCGCTCTTTCCGCTACAGGAGGGCAGCACCCTTTCTTACACCCTCCCATCGGTCACAGCGGACACCGTCATCACAGTCAGCGACCCCGCCGCCCAGACGCTATGGCTGCACTACAGTGCCAATACGACCGATGTGGTGGATGGGATGCCATCTTCAGGGCAGATCCCATACCAGGGCGGCAGTCTTTCCCCGGCAGTGCCGGCCCGGGCGGGCTATACCTTCTGCGGCTGGAGCACCACCGCCGATGGCACTGCGCCGCAGTATCAGCCGGGCCAGTGGATCACGATTTGCTCCGATACGACGCTCTACGCCCTCTGGGCCGCGGCAGACAACCCCGTGGAGCTCCGCGCGCCGGCGGCCGCCTACGAGGATGCGCAGATGACATTGACTGCCGTCCTGGCCCAGCCCTGCGCCGGGAAGATGCTTTTCTATCGCGGCAGCGAGCTGCTGGGGGCCGTAGAGGTCACGGCAAACACCGCCGCCCTCACGGTGAAAACCGGCGCATATTCTGCTTCCGGCGAGCAATACCGCGCCGAATTCCTGCCCGCATCAGGCAGCGGCTTCACAGCCTCGCAGTCCAATACGGCCACGGTGGCACTCTGGTCGCGCAGCCTGGTCTGGGCGCAGGGCGACGGGCTGACCTCGGCGCAGCTGGAGGTCGGCACGCCGGTGACCCTGACGCTGCCCGCGGTGCAGGCGATGGATGCGCCTGACGCGGCGCAATATGAGGTCCTTTGGGAGCAGTTTGACGGGGAAAACTGGGTCCCGATGGAGCACAGCGGCTCCAGCATTTGTCTGACACCGCCAACGGCAAAGGCGCAGTACCGCGCCCGCGTCATCGCGCTGGAGCCCTTCCGGGGCGAATTGCTCTCCGCCATTGCCGCAGGCGCCCCACTACAGCCCACAAGTATCACGCTTAAGGCGGATAAAACGGCGGAATATGAAGCAGGCACGCTCCTACTGACCGCGCAAACCTCCGCCCCCACGGGCGAGGTCGTGTTCTACTGCGGCCAGACGCCCCTACAGACCGCAGCGGTTCTGGACGGAGTGGCAAGCTGCTCCGTCACCGTCCCAGCCTATGGGGAGAGCGCCACTTACAGCGCAAAATACACGGAAAATGACAGCTGGGCCGCCGGAGAGTCAAACCTCGTTTCCGTGACGGTCAAGTCCGCCTCCCTGGCGGTACCCACCCTCACTGCGCAGCGGGAGGGTGCATCCGTAGATCTGTCCCAGCCGCTGCTGGCAGGGGCAAGCTACACGTTCTATCTGGGCGACGTGGTAACCCTGGACGGCGGAGAAGCCGAATACCGCATCCAATGGCTTCGCAACGGCGCCGTCATCGAGGGCGCGGCGGGGACATCCTTACTGGTGACGGATGCCCTGCCCGGGGACCGATTTTGCGTCCAACTGCTGCCCGAGGGCAGCATCCGCGTCGGCGCGAAGAGCGCGGAGCTGGTCTTCGAAGCCGCGGGCCGCGTTGCGCTAGACCTACAGATCCGCTCTGAGCGCCACGACGCGGGCTATGAGGGCATTGTCCAGGGCGAGCGGGTGAACGTTCTTCTCACCCCCGGGGAGGAGATCGAAAGCTTAAGCCTCTCCATTGACGGCCAGACAGCGCAGTTTGCCAGCCAAAACACAGCGCTTGACATCCCCTGGACCGCAT